>NZ_JBHTLQ010000009.1:0-101314 GCF_042679085.1 Phenylobacterium conjunctum
TCTGGTTAGGACTATCTGCTAGAGCGCCGCCGCCTGCGTTTCTCTTTCCAATTCAACGATGTCAAAGACCGTGACCGGCTCTCGCCCGCCCCACTGTTTAGCGCCGGTGGCCGGCGGAGGCGGCTATCTAGGGGGCCGCCCTTCCCGTGTCAATCAGTCATTTGAAGACTTTTTGACACCGCCTGGAATGCTTTGGCCGGTTGGCCGCCGCCCCCGCAGGAGGGCGGCTCTAAAACCCCGCCCAGCGGAAAGAGTCAACCCCTGTTGCGCGAATTCCGAGGATTAGGCGTTCGCCTCTTCCTTGGCCACGAAGCCCGGCCAGCTCGACATGTAGGTCACAAAGGCCGGCCCAAGGCCTTCCGCCTTCAGGTGGTCCTTCGTCACCGGCAGGGCGATCGGCGCGAAGTCCGGGTCGGCCGCCACCTTCTTGGGATAGTCGTGGTGCAGGATGGCCGCCCGGCCGATGAGGGCGAAGTCGGCCCCGGCCTCAAGCACAGAGCGGGCCTGGGCGGCGGTCATGATCTTGCCCGCCACGCCCAGCCGCACGTTTCCGCGCGGCAGCTCGGTGAAGTAGCTCATCAGGCTGCGCCCCTTGAACGCCTCCTCCACCGGCTCCTTGAAGACATCCCACAGGGACATGTCGAGATAGTCGATCTTGCCGGCCGCCAGGATCCGGCGCGACGCCTCGATGATCTCCGACAGCTGCAGGCCGAAGCGCTCCGGCGACAGACGCAGGCCGAGATTGAAGTCCGGCCGACACCGCGCCCGCACCCCGTCGATGATCTCGATGATCAGCCGCAGGCGGTTCTCCAGCGAGCCGCCATAGTTGTCGGTGCGCTTGTTGATCTCCGGGCTCAGGAACTGACACAGGATGTAGCCGTGCGCCCCATGGATCTCGACGCCGTCAAAGCCGGCCTTGTCGGCGCGCACGGCGGCGGTGATGAAATCCTCCCGCAGTTGGATCACCTCGGGCAGGGTCAAGGCCCGGGCGCCGCTCTCCGGGTCATCAGAGGGACAGACCGGGGCCTGGCCGCCGATCAGCTCCTTGGGCGTGCGGTTGCCGGCATGGTGCAGCTGCACCACCGCCAGGCTGTCATCGGCCTTGATGGCGGCCGCCAACCGGGTCAGGCCCGGCAGGTGGTCATCCGACCAGATCCCCAGCTGGCCGGGAAAGCCCGCCCCGATCTGCTGGACGTGCGCCGCACAGGTCATGGTCAGGCCGAACCCGCCCTTGGCCCGCATGGTCAGCCAGTGGAACTCGTCGTCCGACAGCTTGCCGTCGGCGTGGCTCTGGCTGTTGGTCAGGGGCGCCAGCATGAAGCGGTTCTTCATGGCCGGGCCATGCGCGAAGCTTAGGGGGGCGAAGAGGTCGGTCATGGGCCAAGCCTTGGCTGCATCTTTTGAGGGGGCCCTATTTGCGCTGGCGGTCCCTGCGGAACAAGGTGGACGCTGCGTCAACAGCACTCAGGATTTCTGGACGCTGGCCCACCCATGCTATGAACACCCCATGAGCGCTGAGAAGAAGCCTGAGGTCGTGGACCTCTCCCAGTACAAGCGAGCCAGGGCCGACGCCGAGCAGCAGACCCGGGCCAAGGCCAAGGTGGACGCCAAGGCCGCGCGAGAGCCCCTGCTGGGCCGCCGCCCCAAGGCCGGGCTGATCCTGGGCCTGCTGATCCTGGTCCTCGCCGCCGTGGTCCTGCTGCCGCGCCTGCTCTAGAGCGCGGTCCATTCCCGACATCCCACACCCCGGCTGAAGAGGACCCCATGGGCGAGCTTCCCGACGACATCTTCACCGAGCCCGAAGACGTCGATCCGAACACCCTGGCCAATCTGGGGCCGCTCACCCGGCTGGCCGGGATCTGGGAGGGCGCAAAGGGCGTCGATATAGCCCCCAAGGCGGACGGACCTGAACGGCGGGCGTTCATCGAGCGGGTCGAGATGCAGCCCATCGATCCCCAGGCCAACGGCCCGCAGCTGTTCTATGGCCTGCGCTATTCCATCCACATTGTCGCTTCGGACGAGCCGGGGACCTTTCACGACCAGGTCGGCTATTGGCTGTGGGAGCCCGCCACCGGCCTGGTGATCCAGACCCTGGCCATCCCGCGCGGCCAGGTCGCCCTGGCCGGCGGCCGGGCCAAGCCGGACGGCGCCGGCCTGGTGGTCGAGGCCCGCCGCGGCTCCACCGAGTTCGGCATCGCCTCGCAAGCCTTCCTGGAACAGGCCTTCCGGACCGACAGCTACACCCTGGACATCACCTTCCACGACGACGGGACCTGGTCCTACGTCTCCGACACCCTGCTGGTGGTGCGCGGCCAGGGTGAGCCTTTCCTGCATCGGGACCGCAACACCCTCACCAAGGTCGGGGAGCCGACGCCAAACCTGAAGGCGCGACTGGAAGCCGGGGGCTAGTCCTCGATCACGGCGTCGATCTCGACCTCGACCAGCCAGTCGGGGTCGATGAAGCCCTTCACCTCGACGAAGGTGCAGGCCGGATTGATCCCGGCGAACCATTCGCCGTGCACATCGGCGGCTTCGCGCCAGCGGGTGATGTCCGTCAGCATCATCCGGGTGCGGGTGACGTGCGCGCGCCGGGCGCCGGCCTCCATCAGGGCCTGTTCGGCGATCTCGAAGCAGCGCCGCGTCTGGCCGGCGACATCGCCGGGGCAGGCGGTTCCACCGGCCGCGGCGATTGGCGCGGTGCCCGCCACCACCACATAGGGACCGGCCCGCACCGCGCGGGAGAATCCGATCACCGGCTCCAGGGGCGAACCCGAACGCACCAGCTTGCGCATGCCGCTTCCTTCCATCAGGACTTTGGAGACGTGTGTTGGGGGAAGGACGTCCAAGATTGCAACAGCCGACCGACCTCAGCGGCGTGCTCGACGCCCTGGCGCCTCTCAGACCGCCCTCGGCGCCCTTCATTGTCGGGATCACCGGCGCGGTCGCCGCGGGCAAGAGCGTCTTCGCCGGCCAGCTGGCTGAGGCGCTGTCGGCGCGCGGCGAGCGGGTGGAGAGCGTCTCCACAGACGGCTTCCTGATGACCAACGCCCGGCTGGCGGAGCTCGGCCTCACCGACCGCAAGGGCTTCCCGGAAAGCTATGACCACACGGCCCTGGCCCGGGCGCTGACCGAGATCCGCCTGGGGCCGTCGACTTTCCCGGCCTATTCCCACATCACCTATGACGTGGACGAGACCCTGGCCCGGCGGATCGATCCGCCCGACGTCCTGATCCTGGAGGGCCTGGCCCTGCGCCGGCCGGAGACCGGGCCGGCCAAGCTGTTGGACGCGCTCATCTATATCGACGCCGAGGAGGCCGACCTGGAGGCCTGGTACGTCGCCCGCTTCCTGGGCTTCTGGGCCGCTGCCGAGGACGATCCGCAGAGCTTTTATTTCCGCTTCCGCCACATGGACGAGGCCGCCGTGACGGGGCTGGCCCGCATGGTCTGGGCGCAGGTGAACCTGAAGAACCTGCGCGAGCATATCGTGGACGCCCGCGCCGTCGCCGACCTGGTCATCCGCAAGGGCGCTGACCACGCCATCCTGACCCTTGAGACTTCTGGAGCCGCCTGATGATCCGCGCCCTGACCCTCGCCCTGCTGATGGGCGCCGCGACCTCGGCCGCGGCGGCCCCGTCTTCCGTCATACCCGCCGCCATCTATACCGACCCGCCGGCGGACAAGGCGCACCCGGCCAGCATGGAGGTTCTGCACATCCCTTCGGGCGGGGTGGAGATCAACGCGATCGCCTATCTGGCCACCGGCGCCGGGCCGCACCCGACCGTGATCCTGTTCCACGGCCTTCCCGGCAATGAGAAGAACCTCGACCTCGCCCAGGCGATCCGCCGCGCCGGCTGGAACGTGGTCGCACCCAACTATCGCGGGTCGTGGGGCAGCCCCGGGAACTACCGCTTCCGCCAGAACCTGGCCGACGCCGACGCGGTGCTGGCCTTCGTCCGCGATCCCGCCAACACCGGCCGACTGCGGATCGACACGCGCCGACTGGCGCTGGTCGGCCATTCCATGGGCGGCTGGGTGGCGGCGAACACCGCCAGCCACGACACCGGCTTGATCGGCGTGGTCACCATCTCGGCGGGTGACGCCGGCGCCATGGCCTCGGCCCCGCGCGCCGGGGTCGTCGCCACCATGGCCGACAACCGGGAAGCCCTCGCCGGCGTAACCCCGGAAAGCATGGCCGACGAGGTGGCGACCCTTGGCGACACCGCCTTCCCGAAGATCGCGCCCGGCCTGAAAGCCACACCCTATCTGGCGCTCACCTCCGATGACGGTCTGGCCGGGTTCACGGACGCCCTCGTCGCGGGGGTCAAGGTCGCCGGCGGAACCAAGGTCTCGACGGCCCATGTCGCCACCGATCACAGCTGGTCCGACCGGCGGATTGATCTGGAAGCGCGGATCATCACCTGGCTGCAGGGCCTGAAGTGAGCCTGAAACTCTGGATCGCGACGGCCTTTGATCCCGTCTACGGCAATGGCGGCTGGGCCTATGTGCGCGCTGACGCCGCCGGCCTGAGCGGCAAGGCCGGCGGGGAGCGTCGCACCACCGCCGGCGCGCTCGGGCCGCTGGCCATCGCCGCGGCCCTGGCGGATGTCGACCTCAAGACCCCGCTGACTGTCTATGCGTCGCCGGCGCTTGCGGCCGGCCTCGCCGCCCTGCCCGTCTGGGCCGCCGCAGGCTGGCGCACCGACGACAACGAGCCGGTCCCTGACCGCGTCCAATGGGAGCCGCTGCTGCCGAAGCTGGGCGCCCGGCCGCTCACCGTGCTGGCGGCGCCGCAGGGCGCCGACACGCCGACGGCCTTCTGCGCCGCCTGGGCCGAGCTCGGCCGCGACAAGGCCAAGGCCACGGGCAAGCCCTTCGCCAGCGCGATCCCGAAGCCGAACCTGTCGAAGGTGAAGGGCCTCTAGAAGTCCTCCCCCGCGTGCGGGGGAGGGGGACCGCGAAGCGGTGGAGGGGGCGTGACGGGGCTCAGAGTGGGCGGACGCCCCCTCCACCGCCGTTCGGCGGTCCCCCTCCCCCATTTGCATGGGGGAGGATTAGACGCTTCACCCCCTCGGGTAGAGGATCACCTGGGTGCAGCGGAAGGCGGCCATCAGCTTACCGGTGGCGGCGTCCTCGACGCGGGCGTCCCAGACCTGGGTGGTGCGGCCGCCATGCAGCAGGCTGGCGATGCAGACCGCCTCGCCCTCGCGCAGGGTGCCGACGAAGTTGCACTTCACCTCCGCCGTGGTGAAGCCGCTCGCCCCCTCCGGCCAGGCGGTGGAGACGCCATAGGCGCACAGGATGTCGGCGACGCTCAGCACCGCCCCCGCCAGCAGGAAGCCGGTATGGGCCACCAGCTCGTCGCGCACCTTGAACCGCCCGACGACCTTGCCGTCGGCGACCTCGGTGATCTCCAGGCCCAGGTGGCCGGGCAGCTTGCCGACATTGGCCTGGTTCAGTTTCTCGACGCTGGTGTGGTTGCTGGTCGCGGCCATCGGCCTGCTCCTATTTCCAGGCGAAGACCGGCTGTTCCAGCTCGGCGACGCGGGTGACCCGGCCTGCGATCAGCTCGCGCAGCTGGTAGACGAGGGCCGCCGTCGGGGCGCGGATGTGATGGCCGCCGCCGATGTCCAGGCGGATCAGCGGCCGCGGGCTTTCGGGGATCGTCTCAAAGGCCACCGAGGCGTCGTCGGCGATGATGTCCAGGCGGATGCAGTGGACAGACGCCACCTCCTCCGGGCTCGGATTGAGCGCCGCCAGGTCCTCGACCCAGGCCACCACCGGCGCGATCGCATAGCCGGAGCGGGTCGGATAGTCGTCCAGCACGCCCAGGATGGTGTCGGGTCCGGCATCCAGGCCCAGCTCCTCGCGCAGTTCGCGCAGGGCCGCCTCCTCCAGGGTCTCGCCGGGGTCGCAGCGCCCGCCGGGCAGGGCCCACTGACCGCCGTGGGCGCGCAGGGTCATGGCCCGCCGGGTCAGGATCACCGCCGTCTGGCCCGAACCGTCGTCGGCCGGCGCCAGGGCGGCGACCACGGCGGCCCGCTTCAGGTCAGCCCCCTCATAGGCCAGACGCGGAAACGCCCGGCAGCGCTCCAGCAAGATCTCACGAAAAGCCGGGGTGAAGGCGTGGGTCATGCCAATTCCCTATCAGGGGTCATTGGGCCTAAACAGGCCAAAACAGGAGCCCGCCCATGTCCGACCTCGACGACGACGCCTTCGACGGCGGCGGCTATGACGTGGATGATTGGAACCGCCTTGTCCCCTTCACCGGTCGGGTGGCCACGCTGGATGACGTCCAGGCCAAGCGCGCCGTCTTCGCCCTGGGCGACACCGAAGACCCGCGCGTCCTCGATATGGACCTGCCTCAGCCGGTGATCTGGTGGGAGGAGGATGGCGAACAGGCCGCCGTGGTCGTCCAGGCCGAGGTGCACATGAGCCCAGAGGGTGAGGAGATGCAGGTCCTGGGCCTGATCCTGCCCGACGGCGACGCCGCCGTGGCCCTGTTCGACGACGTCGATCTGGTGGACGACACCGACCCCACCTGGCGGGACCTGGTCGACGCCGCCATCGGCGACGAGGGCTAGCCACCGCTCTCCAGGAAAACCTGGCGCTGCGCCTCGAAGGCCCGCTGGAACGCCGGCCGCGCCTCGCCGCGCGCCACATAGGCCGCGATCCTCGGATGCGCCTCCAGCAGGGCGGAGCCCTTCAGGCGGCGCAGCACATTGATCATCACCAGGTCCCCGGCGCTGAACGCGCCCTCCAGCCACTCGGCCTCGCCTAGCCGGGCCGCCAGCTGGTCCAGCCGAGTGCTGATCCGCGCCTCCAGCATAGCCTGCCGCGCCGCGAACCAGGGCTCATCCTTCTCCAGCATCCCCGCCATGGACCGCTCGACGATCGGCGGCTCCAGCGTGCTGAAGGCCGCGAACATCCACATGATCGCCTGCGCGCGCCCAGCCTCGTCCGTGGGCAGCAGCCCCGTATGGGTCTCGGCGATCCGCAGCACGATGGCGCCGGACTCGAACAGGCTCAGCCCTGGCTCCTCATAGGTCGGGATCTGGCCAAACGGGTGCAGGGACAGATGTTCCGCCTGCTTCATCTCCGCGAACTCGACCAGCCGGACCTCGTAGGCCTGGCCGACCTCCTCCAGCGCCCACCGCACGCCGAAGTCTCGCGCCAGTCCCCTGCCCCGGTCGGGCGCGGCCTTGAAGGCGGTAAGGGTCGGGGTCATCGGCGGGCTCCTGTCTGGGCGATGGTCAGCATGACATGACGACCCGAGGACGCACCATGCCGGCCGGGTCCGACAACCCCTCCTTAACCCTTCCCCGGTCACATGCCGCGCTGTAGGAACATATACTGAACGTCGCGACTCGAAGGGCCGTATGATTCCGATCCGCATCCTTGGCCTCGACCCGGGTCTCCGCCGCACTGGCTGGGGGGTGATCTCGGCCGAGGGGTCGCGGCTGACCCACATCGCGCACGGGGTGATCGCGCCCAAGGAGACCTTGGCCTTCGCCGAGCGGCTGCTGGTCCTGCTGGAGGGGATCGAGGCGGTGATCGCCGCCCACGCCCCCCACGAGGCCGCGGTGGAGGAGACCTTCATGAACAACAACGCCGCCTCGGCCCTGAAGCTCGGCCACGCCCGGGCCATGGCCCTGGTCGCCCCGGCCCGCGCCGGGCTGGTCGTGGCCGAATACGCCGCCACCGTGGTCAAGAAGTCCGTGGTCGGCACCGGCGGGGCGGACAAGACCCAGGTCGGCTTCATGATCCGCCGCCTGCTGCCCACCGCCGGCGAGACCACCGCCGACGCCGCCGATGCGCTCGCCATCGCCATCGCCCATGCCCACGCCCGCACCTCGCGGACCTTGGCCCAGCGCACCGGAGGGCGTGCGGCATGATCGGGCGTCTGCGGGGACTGGTGGCCGAGGTCGGCGAGGAAGAGGCCCTGATTGACGTGGGCGGAGTGGGCTATGTGGTGCGCTGCGGGGCGCGGACCCTGTCGCACCTGCCGCCGCTGGGCGAAGAGACGGTGCTGCACGTCGAGACCCAGTGGACCGAGAGCGCCGGCATGAAGCTCTACGGCTTCCTGGGCCGCGATGAGCGTCGGGCCTTCCTGGCCCTGCAGGCCATCCAGGGCGTGGGGCCAAAGGCGGCGCTGGCCGTGCTCGACGTCCTGCCGCCGCCCGAGCTCGCCGCGGCCTGCGCCCGCGAGGACAAGGCCGCCGTAGCCCGCGCCAACGGGGTGGGGCCAAAGCTGGCCCAGCGCATTGTCACCGAACTGAAGGACAAGCCGATCACCGACGGTCCGGTCGCGGCCTTCCACGCCCAAGGGGTGGCGGCGTCCCAGACGGCTGCGGCCCCCGCGCCGTCAGCCACCGGCGAGGCGGTCGCGGCCCTGCTCGGCCTTGGCGTCGCCGAGGTCAACGCCCGCCGCGTGGTCGAACAGGCCGCCCTGCGCCTGGGCGAGGACGCTCCCGTGCAGGCCCTGATCAAGGCCGGCCTGCAGGAGCTTGGGCGTTGACCCGCCTGATCTCCGGCGATGCTGAGCCCTTCGAGGGCGGGTCGGACCGCGCCCTGCGACCGCAGACCCTGGCCGAGTTCGTGGGTCAGGAGCAGGCCAAGGCCAACCTCAAGGTCTTCATCGAGGCCGCCCGCACCCGTGGCGAGGCCCTGGATCACGTCCTGCTGTTCGGCCCGCCGGGCCTGGGCAAGACGACGCTGGCCCAGATCGTCGCCCGCGAGCTGGGCGTGAACTTCCGCGCCACCTCCGGCCCGGTCCTGGCCAAGGCCGGCGACCTGGCGGCGATCCTGACCAATCTCGAACCGCGCGATGTCCTGTTCATCGACGAGATCCACCGCCTAGCCGCCAATGTGGAGGAGATCCTCTATCCGGCCATGGAGGACCACGTCCTCGACCTGATCATCGGTGAAGGGCCCTCGGCGCGGTCGATCCGCATTGACCTGGCCCCCTTCACCCTGGTCGCGGCCACCACCCGCGCGGGCCTGTTGGCCACCCCCTTGCGCGACCGCTTCGGCATTCCGCTCAGGCTCGAATTCTACACCCACGCCGAACTGGCCAAGGTCCTGGCCCACGCCGCCGGCAAGCTGGGGGTGGGCCTGACCGCCGATGGCGCGGCCGAGATCGCCGCCCGCTCCCGCGGCACGCCCCGGGTCGCCGGCCGGCTGCTGCGCCGGGTCCGCGACTTCGTGAACGCCGACGGGGCGGAGACCATCGACGCTAAGGGCGCCGCCAAGGCCCTGGCCCGCCTGGACGTCGACCCCGCCGGCCTGGATTCCCTGGACCGCCGCTATCTGCGCGCCCTGATCGAGAACTATGGCGGCGGCCCGGCCGGGGTGGAGACGCTTGCCTATGCGATCGCCGAGGCCCGTGACGCCGTCGAGGACGTGATCGAGCCCTATCTGATGCAGCAGGGCTTCATCCAGCGCACCCCGCGCGGCCGCGTCGCCACCGCCCGCGCCTACGCCCAGATCGGCCTCACCCCGCCGCCCCAGATGCCCAGCGGCGGCCAAGGCGCGTTGTTCGACGAGGGGTGAGCCTGCAAGCGCAGCGCTTGCCCCACGGCCCCAAATCAAACATCACCAAGCCTTGGTTCTCTAAGACCTGGGTCCCCGACTTCGCGGGGATGAGCGGATGGAAGCATGACCACCGAACCCTCCTGCGGCTGGATCGAGGGCCGTGAGCACTGCCTGCCAGTGCGGATCTATTACGAGGACACCGACTTCACCGGGGTCGTCTATCACGGCCAGTATGTGCGGTTCTTCGAACGCGGCCGCTCGGACTTCCTGCGCGCGGCCGGCATCGACCACTCCGCCTTGCTGGATCGCGAGGACCCGGCGGCTTTCACCGTCGTGCGCATGAGCCTGGACTTCAAGCGGCCGGCCCGGATCGACGACGCCCTCCTGGTCCGCACCACCTATGACGAGGCCAAGGGGCCGCGCCTGTTCATCACCCAACGCATCACCCGCGGCGCCGAGCTGATCTGCGAGGCTAAGGTCGAAGCCGCCTGTATCGACCTCAAGGGACGGCCCAGGAAGCCTCCTGGGGGACTCCTGGAGACGCTTCGGCCTCTCTTTTGCTAGGACTAGGCCTCAAGTTCGCCACTGGTCTGTTACAGACCACCTGACCAAGCCGCCCAACGGAGCCCAAGACCTGATGGACGCCGCCGCCACGACGATCACGCCCGAGACCTTCTCGTTCATCTCCCTCTTCCTTCGCGCCGACTGGGTGGTGAAGGGGGTGATGATCGGGCTGGGCCTCGCTTCCCTGTGGTCCTGGACCGTCATCGTCGACAAGCTGGCCCGCTTCACGGTGCTGAACCGCCAGGCCGACCGCTTCGAGGGCGAGGTCTCCTCCGGCCGCAGCCTTGAGGACATCGCCCAGGAAGCCGGCGAGCGTCCGAAGCACGCCCTGCCCCGCATGCTTCAGGGCGCCCTGCGCGAATGGCGTGACGCCCGGGCCAAGGGCCTGACCACCGACACCCAGGCCGCCTTCCTGGTGCAGCGGATCGACCGGGTGCTCGACACCACCATCGCCCGCGAAGCGCTGCGGGTGGAGGACGGCCTTGGGTCGCTCGCCATCGTCGCCACCGCCAGTCCGTTCGTGGGCCTGTTCGGCACGGTCTGGGGGATCATGCACTCCTTCCAGGCCATCGCGATCCAGAAGAACACCAACCTGGCCGTTGTGGCGCCCAACATCGCCGAGGCCCTGTTCGCCACGGCCATCGGTCTGATCGCCGCCATCCCGGCCTATATCGCCTACAACAAGTTCTCCACCGACGCCTCGCGCTACACCGCCCGGCTCGAGGGCTTCGCCGACGACCTGTCCACCGCCATCCAGCGCCGTATCGCGGAGCGGTCCTGACATGGCCCTGTCGACCCATGACGCCTTCGCCGCCGGCGGCGGGGGCGGACGACGCCGGCGGCGCGGCCGCCGCGGCGCCCTGTCCGAGATCAATGTGACGCCCCTGGTGGACGTGATGCTGGTGCTGCTGATCATCTTCATGATCTCGGCGCCGCTGCTCACCGTCGGCGTGCCCGTGGACCTGCCCAAGACTGAGGCCGGCGCCATGGAGGACCAGAACGAGCCGATCACCATCTCCATCAAGGCTGACGGTTCGCTCTATGTGCAGGAAAACGCGGTGGCCTTCGCCGGCCTCTCGCCGCGGCTGAAGGCCATGGTGGGCGGAAACACCAAGCGCCCGATCTATGTGCGCGCCGACGGCCGGGCGGCCTATTCCATCGTCGCCCAGGTGATGGCGGCCCTGTCCACCTCGGGCTTCACCTCGATCAACCTGCTCACCGACACCGGCGGGCCCTCGTCCGGGGCCTCGACGCCGGTCGAGCCCAAGCCCGCGCCTTAAGGCTCAGGCATGCAGGAGCGGTCCGATTTCTCGCTGGCGATGGTCGTCTCCGTGCTGCTGCACGCGGGCGCCCTGGTCTTTGCGCTGATCTCGTGGCCGCAGGAGCGCGCCCTGCCCATCGGCGGCGCGGTCGCCATCAATGTGGTGCCCAACTCGGCCATCACCGACATGCGCGCCGCCGCCGAGGCGCCGAAGGAACAGACCGGCCAGACTGAAGCGCCTGAGCCCGACGCCCCGCCCGAAGCCGCGCCGCCCTCGCCCCAGCCGACCCCGAAGCCGACCCCTGCGCCGCCCCAACCCCAGGCCGCCGCCAAGGCTGCGCCCAAGCCGGCCCCGCAGGCCCCGACCAATCCCAACGCCAAGGGCCAGAAGAAGCCCGAGGCCAAGCCCACGGGCCTCGATCTCGACGCTCTGGCCGCCTCGCTGGCCAAGTCCAAGCCCTCCGGCGGCAAGGCCTCCTCCGCCGCCAAGGGGCCGACCCGGCCGGAGACCGCCCTGCAACAGCGCCTGGCGGCCGGCGCTGGGCGCGGGCTGTCGGCCAATGCTGCGGCGGGCCTGGCGTCTGAGCTGATGCGCCGCTGGAACCCCAACTGTGAGGTCGAGGGCGGCCGGGCCGTGAAGGTCCGGGTCACCTTCACCCTGGGCCTGGGCGGCCAGATCGTCGGCCCGGTCAACGCCGGCGGGGCCGAGGACTCCTCCAACGCGGTGGTCAAGGCCGCCGCCGACCGCGCCATCCGGGCGGTCTACAAGACCGCCGCCGACAACGCCTTTCCAAGAGAGACCTACGGGAACACCTGGGCCCCGACCTTCAACGCCCAGGAAGCCTGCAGCTGAGCCTCGGAGACCGACCCATGCGCCTGAAGACCCTGTTCCTGGCCCTCGCGGCCGTGATGGCGGCCTCCGCGGGCCTCGCCCCGGCCCCGGCCAGCGCCCAGATCGAAGTCGACGTCAACAAGGGCGACATCCAGCCCCTGCCGATCGCGATTCCCGCCTTCGGCGGCCAGCGCGGCGCCGATATCGCCCAGGTCATCACCGGCAACCTGGAGCGCTCGGGCCTGTTCAAGCCGGTCGACCAGGCCGCCTTTATCGAGAAGAACCTGAACGTTGCGGTCCAGCCGCGCTTCCCGGACTGGAAGGCGATCAACGCCCAGGCCCTGGTCAACGGCCAGGTGACGGTCGAGGGCGGCCGGCTGCGCGTCGACTTCCGCCTGTGGGACGTCTTCTCCGAACAGCAGCTGCTGGGTCTGCAGTTCACCTCGACGCCGGAGAACTGGCGCCGGGTCGCCCACAAGATCTCCGACGCCGTCTATGAGCGGCTGACCGGGGAGAAGGGCTATTTCGACACCCGCATCGTCTTCGTGGCCGAGAGCGGCGGGCGCCTGAACCGCACCAAGACGCTCGCCATCATGGACCAGGACGGCGCCAACCCGTCCTACCTGACCGACGGCTCCTACATTGTCATGTCGCCGCGCTTCTCCTCGACCAGCCAGGAGATCACCTACATGACGCTGAAGCCCGAGGGCTCGGCCATCTACCTGTTCAACCTGGAGACCGCCCGTCGCGAGTCGCTCGGCCAATTCCCGGGGATGGTCTACGCCCCGCGCTTCTCCCCCGATGGCGGCCGCGTGGCCTTCTCCGTCGAGCGGGGCGGCAACAGCGACATCTATGTGATGAACCTGCGCAGCCGGACGAGCGCCAAGCTGACCAGCGACCCGGCCATCGACACCTCGCCCTCCTTCTCGCCGGACGGCTCGCGGATCGCCTTCAATTCCGACCGCGGCGGCTCGCCCCAGCTCTATGTGATGAATTCCGACGGCTCGGGCGTGCAGCGCATCTCCTTCGGCTCGGGCCGCTACACCACCCCGGTCTGGAGCCCGACCGGCGAGTTCATCGCCTTCACCAAGCAGACCGGCGGCGAGTTCCACATCGGCGTGATGCGCGCCGATGGCTCCGACGAGCGGCTGCTGACCACCAGCTATCTGGATGAAAGCCCCACCTGGGCGCCCAACGGCCGGGTTCTGATGTTCAGCCGCGAAACGCCTGGCGGCCCGCCGCGTTTGTGGACAGTGGATGTGACCGGCCGAATCCTGCGCCCCGCCCCCTATCCGGGCTCGGCGTCTGACCCCGCCTGGTCGCCTCTGCTGAACTAGACCGCTCAACCCGCAAGAGAAATCAGGTGTAAGGGAAACATAGTGGCGTTTCTCTGCCATGTGCGGGACAAGAAAAAGCAGTTAGAGTTTTGGAATTGGCGCATCCCGCGCCGTCGCCGAACCCCAGCCTGAGGAGAAGCCCAAGATGAGCTTCAGCACCAAGCAAGCCCTTCGACTGGCGCTTGTCGCGGCCTGCGCCGTGTCCGTCACCGCTTGCGCGTCCAAGCCCAAGCCGACCCCGTCGACCCCGACGGCGCCGCCCAGCTATCCGACCCAGCCCTCCGTGCCGCCCGGCCCGAACGGTCCGGTCCCCGGCTCCGTGCAGGACTTCGTCGTCAATGTCGGCGATCGGGTCTATTTCGACTTCGACCAGTTCGACATCCGCGCGGACGCCGGCCCGATCCTGAACGCCCAGGCTCAGTGGCTGCTGCGCTATCCGTCGGTGATGATCCGCATCGAAGGCAACGCCGACGAACGCGGCACCCGCGAGTACAACCTGGCCCTCGGCGCCCGCCGCGCCAACTCTGTCCGCGACTACCTGATCGCCCGCGGCGTCCAGGCGGCCCGCATCTCCACCGTCTCCTTCGGCAAGGAACGCCCGATCGATCCGGGCACCTCCGAGGAAGCCTATCAGCGTAACCGGAACGGCCACACGGCCATCACCGGCGGCGCGCGGTAAGCGTACAGTTCGAGGAGAGTATCGGAGGGGGCCCCGCAAGGGCCCCCTCTTTGCGTCTGGCCCCCAGGATCCGCACTGGACTTGAGCCCGGCCCCGGCCCCATTTTGGCCCCGCAACCGAAGTGATGATGAGACCATGAGCCTGCGCCGCCTCGCCCTGCCGTTCGCCTCCATCCTGGTCTTGGCCACCGCCGCCCCGGCCCTGGCCCAGACCCCGATCGACCCACTGGACGCCCGCGATTCGCGCCGGGTTGACCGCATGGAGCAGGTGCTTCGTGAACTGCGCGGGATCGTCTTCCAGGGCCGCGACTCCGGAAAGCCCGTCGTCGTCCAGCCGGCCGAGACCGACTACCAGCTCCAGGAGCTGACCCGCCGGCTCAGCGACCTCGAACAGACCCTGACCCGTCTGAACGGCGCCCTGGAGACCACCACCTTCGGCCTGACCCAGGCCCGCCGCGACGTGGACGCCCTGAAGGCCGAGAACGCCGTGCTCAACGCCCGTATCGCCAAGCTGGAAGCCGGCGCCGTCGCCCCGGCCCCGACCGCCGACGCCGGTCTGGCCGGCGCGACGGCGGGCCAGGCCGCGCCTGCCGCCCCGGTGCAGACCGCGGCCGAGGCCTTCACCCAGGCCCGGCAGATCATGCTGAGCGGCGACTATGCCGGCGCCGAGGGCGCCTTCCAGGACTTCGTCGAGCGCTATCCGGACTCCAGCCGTGGGCCGGAGGCTCGCTACTGGCTGGGCAAGACCCAGAGCGCCCGGGGCGCCAACGCCGACGCCGCCACCTCCTATATCGGCGCCATCCGCGGTTGGCCGCAGACCAGCTGGGCGCCCGACGCCGTGGTCGAGCTGGCCCGGTCCCTGATCGGCCTGAAGAAGCCTGACGACGCCTGCCAGGCCCTGGCCGAGTTCAAGCGTCGCTATCCCAAGGCGCCCCAGGCGGTGCAGAACCGGGCCGCCGCCGCGCGGACCCAGGCCAAGTGCGCGGCCTAAAAGAGGCCGTCCGCGCCCGTCTCGACGCGCGCCTGAACCCGGACAGTCGAGCCCCCCTGGCGGTCGCCCTGTCAGGGGGATCTGACTCCCTGGCCCTGACGATGATGGCCGCGGCCTGGGCTGAGCGTCACCATCGCCGCCTGCTGGTGCTCACCGTCGATCACGGCCTGCGGCCCGAGAGCGCCGGCTGGACCGAGCTCTGCGCCGGCCACGCCCGCCGCCTTGGCGCCGACTTCCAGGCGTTCTGCTGGCGCGGCGACAAGCCCCTCACCGGGCCCGCCGCCGCCGCCCGCGCCGCCCGCCACGCCCTGCTGGCCGACGCTGCACGGCAGGCGGGGGCCAGCGTCATTCTGATGGGTCACACCGCCGATGACCTCGCCGAGAGCGCCGCCATGCGCGCCGCCGGGGCCACGACACCGGACGCCCGCGAATGGTCGCCCTCTCCGGTCTGGCCTCAAGGGCGCGGCGTCTTCCTGTTGCGCCCCTTGCTGGATCAAGGCCGGGCCGTCCTGCGCGCGTGGCTGGCGGCGCAAGGCGAGACCTGGATCGAGGACCCCGCCAACAGCGACTTGCGATTCGCCCGCGCCCGCGCCCGCGCCGCCGGACCCTCGGCGGCGGCCACGCCGCGCCAGGCGCCGGACCTGCGGTCACTTGGGCGTGCGGTCACCGAGACCCTGGACGGCGGCCTGACCCTGCCTCGCCAGGCCCTGCGGATGGCGCCGCCCGACGCCGCCAGAGCCTTTGTCGCGGCCTGCGCCCTCAGCGCCGCCGGAACCTCCAGCCCGCCGCGGGGGGACCGGCTGGATCGGCTCACGGATCAGCTGCGCGGGGCGGCGCCCATGGTCGCCACCCTGGCCGGCGCGCGCATCGAGGCCGATGGAGAGACCCTCGCCTGGCGTCGGGAGCCGGGCGAGTTCCGCCGAGGCCAAAGCCCGGTGTTGCGCCTCGCGCCCGCCGAGACCGGGGTCTGGGACGGTCGGTTCGAAATCACCGCCAACCACGCCTTGGAGATCGCGCCGCTGGTGGGCCGCACGGCCAGCCTGGCTGAGCCTTCCGCCCGCGCCCTGCGCCAGGTTACGGCTTCGGCCCGCGGCGCCCTGCCCGCCCTGAAGACCGCCGCCGGCCTCGTCTGCCCGCTCCTGCAGCCCACGCCGGGCGTCAAGATGCGCGCCCTCGCCCTGGCGCGGCTCCAGGCGGCGTGCGGTCTGGTGGTCCGCGAGCCCTAGGCCCTCAGGACGTGATGGACGCCGTCGATGATCGGGTCGGCAAAGGCCTTGCCCAGCAGGCTGGCGTGGGTCGCGCCGGCGACATCGACCCGATAGCCGGCGTTGGAATGATCCGCAGGCGCGCTCTGCATGGCCTTGATCGCCGGCGGGACCCGCGAGGCGCCCGCCGTCACCACCGCCACCGGCAGGGCCGGATCATAGGCCTCGCGGCCCTGGCGTGAGGTGTCCGGCCAGGCCTGGACCTCGGCCGCCGCCCACTTGGCGTGGGAGGCCAGGCCATAGATGCGCCGCTTCTCAGCCGAGGCCTCGCCCTCCAGCCCGATCAGGTCGCCGATCACCAGCGACACCGGCCGCATGAAGCCCAGGTGCGAGAACCGGCCCACCAGGTCCATGGCCCGGCGATAGCCATGGATCGCCTTGGCGACGCGGGGATGGTCGATCATGTCCGGGGTGACCGCGTCCACCAGGACGAGCCCGCGGATCCGGTCACGGTTGCGGGGCGTGAACACCCGCAAGAGGTTGCCCGCCATGGAATGGCCGACCATCACCAGCGGCCCGGTCTCCCCCGCATGGGCCAGCAGGGCCTCAAGGTCCTCGGCGATCGCCTTGCCGTCGCGGGGCGCAGGCCCTGGATCGGAATAGCCCAGGCCCGCCCGGTCATAGGCCAGGCTGGCCAGACCCTGGGCCGCCAGCCTGGCCTGGACCACGGCCCAGTCGGCGGCGCAGCCGAAGGCGCCGCATTCGAACACGATCAGCGGCTGGTCGGACCTTGTCCCGGCGCGGACGGCCCGCAGGCGGCGGCCGCCGATATCGATCAATTCGCCACGACCGGGGTGCAGTCCGGAGCTCACATGCGCCTCCGCAAAGGGAACCAGGCCCGAGACTTAGGAACCTCGGCCCCCCTCGCGCAAGCGCCCGGCGCAGCTATTTCCAGGTCAGGGTCTGGGGCGCCCCAGGATCCCCATAGTCCAGCTCGATGCGGGTCACCGTCTTGGCGCCGGCCGGCACCGTGAAGGGCGAGCGCACCGTGGTCGGCTTGTTGCCGACCAGCGCCCCGCCGTCGAAGCTGACGCGCACCTCGCGCACCCCCTGGTCCGGCTGGGCCAGCCAGGCCGGCTTGCCCTTGGGGTCACCAGTCTCCTCGGTGATCTGGAAGAACCGCTTGGTCTGGGACAGGCCCGCATACCAGGTGACGTTCAGGACCCCGCCCTGGACGCGCCAGATCGGCGTCAGGGTCATCTTGGCGGAGTAGCCGTTCTTGCCCTGGATGCTCAGGGTCTGGCCGGCCAGGACGCCGTCCTCACCTTCAGCCACAGGTATCGAGAAGCTGGCGGGCGCCGCCGCCGCGGCGGTCGAGGCCGCCTCATCCTTCTTGGCGCAGGACGCAAGCACGAGAACCGACGCGAGCAAAAGCCCGCCCGTCACTAAACGCATGGTCGTCTCCCCCTAGATTATGGGGTGAGCCTGCGCCTGCGCCGGGTTGCGGACAATAGGCCTCTGCAACCGCCTATTTTTGACGGGTTTGCGCAAAACCGGGCGCTTAATCGCGCCGAATCAGTCGGCGCTGCGTTGCAGGGCGAGCTGGGCCAGGCGCAGGTCGGGGGGCAGGCGGCCGCGGCGGTTCTTGGCCTTGGCCTTGGCGATCTTGGCCGCCATCAGGGCGCGCTTGCTTTCCGGAATGGTCGAGACGGTGGCCAGGCGCACGCGCGGCGAGACGGTCTCGGCCATCTCCACCGGCAGGTCATCGGCGGTGGCGAAGCGGCGGTTCAGGAACAGGATCGGATTGATCGGATCGCCGCCGTTGCGGATTTCCAGGTGCAGGTGCGGCCCAGTGGAGGTGCCGCCATTGCCGATGCGGGCGATGGGCGTGCCCGCCGCCACGGCGCGGCCCACGCGCATCTTGCGCTCGACCGAGCCCAGGTGGGCGTAGAAGCTGGTCAGGCCGCCGGGATGCTTGACCTCGATATAGGTTCCATAGCCGCCGGCCACGCCGCGCCCGACCACCACACCATCGGCGACGGCCAGCACCTTGGCCCCGGCGTCGGCGGCGATGTCGACGCCCTCATGCAGGCGGCCATGGTCCTCCCAGGGCAGCTTCCGCAAACCCCAGGGCGAGATGATCTTGCGGCCGGGCACCGGTTCGCCGAACGCCAGGAAGGGCGGCCCCTCGGGTTCGGGCGACGCTTCGTCGGCGATCTCCTCGACCATCGGGGCGGCTTGCGCCTGGCCAGGGCCGATCTCGCCGGGGAGGGCGGCATGGGCCACGGCGATGACGGCGAGCGCCAGGATGCAGGCGCCCAGAAGCGCCAGCGCCCAGCTCATCCAACCCTGTCCGCGGGACGTTTCCGTCAAACCCAGACCCCACACACCGCGCCGCGCTCTCGGCGGCTTTGCAGAGCCTTTGTCCCGCAATTGCGCGGAGAATTGGTTAAGTGCGGGGCGACATTCCGGCGCAGCGGGGCCGCAAACCAAAAGGGCTCCTCCTTGCGGAGGAGCCCTCTGGATCTGTCGAGGTCTGGAAGATCAGAGCCCCTTGATGATGCCTTCGACCATCTTCTTGGCGTCCCCGAACAGCATCATGGTGTTGTCGCGGAAGAACAGCTCGTTCTCGACGCCCGCATAGCCGGAGCTCATGCCGCGCTTCACGAACAGCACGGTGCGGGCCTTTTCCACGTCCAGGATCGGCATGCCGAAGATGGCGCTGGTGGGGTCGGTCTTGGCGGCCGGGTTGGTCACGTCATTGGCCCCGATGACGAAGGCCACGTCGGCGGTCGGGAACTCGGCGTTGATGTCCTCGAGCTCGAAGACCTCGTCGTAAGGCACATTGGCCTCGGCCAGCAGCACGTTCATGTGCCCGGGCATGCGGCCGGCGACGGGGTGGATGGCGTACTTCACCTCGACGCCCTCCTCCTTCAGCTTGTCGGCCATTTCGCGCAGCGCATGTTGCGCCTGGCTGACCGCCATGCCGTAGCCGGGGACGATGATCACCTTCGATGCGTTCTTCATGATGAAGGCCGCGTCGTCGGCGGAGCCCTGCTTCACGGGGCGGGTCTCGACCTTGCCGCCGCCGGCCGCGGCCGCCGAGTCGTCAGCGCCGAAGCCGCCCAGGATCACCGAGATGAAGCTGCGGTTCATGCCCTTGCACATGATGTAGGACAGGATCGCGCCGGAAGAGCCGACCAGGGCCCCGGTGATGATCAGGGTGACGTTCTCCAGGGTGAAGCCGAGCGCCGCGGCGGCCCAGCCCGAATAGGAGTTCAGCATCGAGACCACGACGGGCATGTCCGCGCCGCCGATGGGGATGATCAGGGTCACGCCGATCAGCAGGCTGAGGGCGAAGATCGCCCAGAAGGCCCACATGGCCTGGCCGTGGCTCAGGACCAGCAGCACCACCAGGGCGATGATGGCGCCGGCGATGGCGATGTTCAGCAGGTGGCGGGCCGGCAGCAGGATCGGCGCGCCGGACATGTTGCCGTTCAGCTTGGCGAAGGCGATGACCGAGCCGGTGAAGGTGATGGCGCCGATGGCCAGGCCCAGGGACAGCTCGATCAGCGAGTTCACGTGGATCGCGCCCACCTCGCCGATGCCATAGGCGGCCGGTGTGTGGATGGCGGCGACCGCCACCAGGCAGGCGGCCATGCCGACCAGGGAGTGGAAGGCGGCGACCAGCTGCGGCATCGAGGTCATGGCGACCTTGCGGGCGATCATCGCGCCCACGCCGCCGCCGATGGCGACGCCGCCGCCGATCAGGCCGAGCGTCAGCGGGTCAAGCTTGCCTTGGCTGAACAGGGTGACCAGGGTCACGCCCACGGCGATGGCCATGCCGATCATGCCATTGCGGTTGCCCGCCTGGCTGGTGACCGGACTGGAAAGGCCCCGAAGAGCCAGGATGAAGAGCACCCCTGAGACGAGGTACAGGATGGCGGCGAGATTGGCGTTCATGATCCGTCTCGCCCCTTACTTCGTCTTCTTCTTGTACATGGCCAGCATGCGCTGGGTGACGAGGAACCCGCCAAAGATGTTCACCGCGGCGAAGGCCGCGGCGACCGCGCCGGCCCCTTTCGAGATCATCACATTGGGGGTCAGTCCCCCGGTCCCGGAGGCCGCCGCGGCGATCAGGGCGCCGACGATGATCACCGAGGAAATCGCGTTGGTCACGGCCATCAGCGGCGTGTGCAGGGCGGGCGTCACGCTCCAGACCACGTAGTAGCCGACAAAGATCGCCAGCACGAAGATGGCCAGGCGGAAGACAGTGGGATCGACGGCTTCCATGAGACCCTCCTAGGCCTTGAGCTGGGGATGAACGATGGCGCCGCCCTGGGTGACGAGCGCGGCCTTCAGGATCTCGTCCTCCCAGTCGGGGGCGAGCTGGCCTTCCTTGTTCAGGAGCAGGCTGGAGAAGGCGAAAAGGTTGCGGGCGTAGAGCGCCGAGGCGTCGGCGGCGATACGTCCAGGCAGGTTGGGCGCGCCCAGGATCTTCACCCCGTTGGCGGTGACCACCGTCTCGCCCAGTTTCACGCCCTCGACGTTGCCGCCCTGCTCGACGGCCAGGTCGACGATGACCGAGCCGGCCTTCATCGAGGCCACCTGGGCGGCGGTCACCAGGCGCGGCGCCGGCCGACCCGGGATCAGGGCGGTGGTGATGACGATGTCCTGCTTGCCGATGTGGCTGGAGATCAGCTCGGCCTGCTTGGCCTGGTATTCAGCCGACATCTCCTTGGCGTAGCCGCCGGCGGTCTGGGCGTTCTTGAACTCCTCGTCCTCGACCGCGATGAACTTGGCGCCCAAGCTCTCGACCTGTTCCTTGGTGGCGGGGCGCACGTCGGTGGCGGTGACCACCGCGCCCAGGCGACGGGCCGTGGCGATGGCCTGCAGGCCGGCGACACCAACGCCCATGACGAACACCTTGGCCGCGGCGACGGTGCCGGCGGCGGTCATCATCATCGGCATGGCCTTGCCATAGGCCTCGGCCCCCTCGATCACCGCGCGATAGCCGGCGAGGTTCGCCTGGGACGACAGCACGTCCATCACCTGGGCCCGGGTGATGCGGGGGATGAACTCCATGGCCACGGCGCTGGCGCCCTTGGCGGCCAGGGCGTTCAGCGTGTCCTTGTCCTGGTGGGGATTGAGGCTGGCGGCGACAATGGCGCCGGCCTTCAGGGCCGCGATCTCGTCCTGCGACGGCGCGCGCACCTTGAACAGGATGTCGGCGCCGGAGATCGCCGACTTGGCGTCCTTGGCGAGCATCGCGCCCGCGGCTTCATAGTCGGCGTCGAGATAGGAGGCGGCCGTTCCGGCCCCGGCCTCGACCGTCACCGCAAACCCCGCGGCGATCAGCTTCTTCACCGTCTCGGGCGTGGCGGCCACGCGGGTCTCACCGGCGCGACTTTCCTTGGTGACGGCGATAACAGCCATATCGTACTCCCCCGTTAGGCGAGGGACCTTAGATAGGCCGCCGGACCCTGTCCAGCGAACAGGAGTCCAGATTCAAACAAGCGTTTGACAGAATTTCTGAGGACGCGGCTCCCCCAGCCAGGCCAGGGGAGAGCGCGCTAGGTCAGTGGCCGGAGCCGGGCTTTTCCCGCAGGACCACGACGCCGATCACGGTGACCACGATGGCCGTGACGAAGCCGGCCAGGAAACCCGCCGGGGTGCAGAACCACAGGACCAGCAGGGCCAGCAGCGCCGCGAGGCCCAGGCTGCCCCACTTGGTCAAGCCGTTGAACAGGTTGAAGGTCGCGACCTGTTCGGAGATGTCCATCTCGCCGCGGTGATATTCAGAAGCCATGTCGCTCTCGTGCCGGAAAACGGTAGGCGGTCCGGTTACAACGTCCCGCGCCAGCGCTCAAGCCGTTGCGGGGCCGCAGGGCCTCAAAGTTCCTCCCCCTCTGGGGCGTTGCGAACCGCCTTACCAACAGACCGTCATGGCCGGGCTGAACACCGCCCTGTTTGGACAGCCCCCCAGCGGGAGAGCAACCGTCCCTACTTCGACGGCCAGACAGCCAGCAGGCTGCGCAGGGACGCGATCAGGGCCAAAGGCTGGTCGACCATGATGTGGTGGGCCGAATCCGGGATGGCGATCTCCAGGATGTCCGCCGGCAGCGGCGAGGGCTGGCCCGACGCGCGGCGGCTCATCACCACCGAGCGGTCGCCAAAGATGTGGGCCAGGGGCACGCTCACCTTGGGCGGGCCGTCCGCCGTCATGCCCATCATCACCGAACGGTCGAGCTTGTTCCACATGCTGGGATCGAAGCGCCAGGTATAGCCGACGCCGCCGTCCGGACCGGGAACCTCCTTCAGGGAGCGGCGGGCGATGAAGTCGGCGACGAATAGGTTGCCGGCCGCCTGGGGCGGCATGAACCGGAAGCGGGCCAGGGCCGACTTGATGTCCGGGTAGACCTTGTTGGCGCGGTCCGCGGTGGGGATGTTGCGCACCCGTTCGGCCATCTTCTTGGCTTCCGGCGAATCCGGCGGCGGGCCGCCAAAGCCGGTGTCCACCAGGATGGCGGCGTGCAGACGGTCGGGGTTCAGGGCGGCGGCGAAGAACACCTGCGCGCCGCCGAAGGAGTGGCCGATATAGATCGGCTTACGCGGTCCCTCGTACAGGCCGGCCGCCCGGGCCACGGCCTCGGCGTCCTCGGCGAAATCCTGGAAGGCGTAGCTGTCGCGCCAGTCCGAGCCGCCCATGCCGGCGAGCGACATCGAGGCCACCCGATAGTCCTCGGCCAGGTAGGGGGCGATGAAGCTCCACCAGTCGGCGTGGGCCGAGTTGCCGTGCACCAGCAGCAGGCCGGGCTTGCCGACCTCGCCCCAGGTCAGCATCTCGATCTTGGTGCCCATGGAGTCCACGAGGCTGCGCTCGGGCGCCTTGGCGATGGCGTCGGCGAACCACTTCGGGGTGTCGGGAACCTGGCCCTGGAACGGCGCCAGCGGCGCCTGGACCTCGGGCGGCAGGGCGCCGGGTTCGGAATGGATGGGGTGGTCGTCATAGCCGACCGGAGCGCCTTCCTTGATCGCCGGATCGAGAGCCATGGTCAGTCCTTCGCGTCGCGATAGCCCGCCTTGCGGGCGATGGAGCGGATGCCCTTATAGACACCCGTCCCGGTCATCAGGGTCCGGTCGGCGCACCAGATGCGGCCGCGCACGGTGAAGACGTCGTCCTGTTCGGCGACGATCTCGCTTGTGCCTTCCACCCAGTCGTTCATGTGCGCGCCCGACAGGAAGTCTGTGGTCAGCCGGATGGTGACCCAGCCCATCTCGCGGGTGTTGGAGATCACCCGGCCCCAGGCCATGTCGGCGAAGCTCATCAGCATGCCGCCGTGGCAGTTGTTCATGCCGTTGGCGTGGTGCTCCTCGACCCGGAAGGCCATCACCTCTTCCAGCGTGACCGGGTCGCGCTTGGAATAGAAGGGTCCGACCGTGCGGCCAAAGCCGCGCTGCCAGAGGTTGATCACATAGCCGTCGGGAACGACGGCGGCCTGGACTTCGGTCAGATCATCGGACATCGCGGGCATGCTGATGAACGCCTGTTCGAGGCTTGGCAAGCCTTGTCGCACGCGACGTAAAGGCCGCGCCGTTTGATCCGCCCCCTGGACAAGCCCCCCACACCGGGCGTACGGCCCGCCCATGTTCGCGCGGGGCGACACGATGGGGCGGATGCACGCGGCGGGGCTGGTCCTCGCGGCGATGGCCCTGTTGCTGCGCCTGTCCTTCCCCACCGGCTTCATGCTCTCGCCCGGCCGGGCCGAGCTGCCGACCATCGTGATCTGTACCGGCCAGGGCGCCATGACGGTCACCCTGGGCGAGGACGGCAAGCCGGCGAAGGCCGGCGAAAGCCACAAGTCCGACGCCGGCAAGACCAGCCACCCCTGCACCTTCGCCGCCGCCACCGTGGCGGCCGTCGCGCCCGCGCTGGTCGCCATCCTCATCCCGCAACCGCTGGCGCAGGTCGCGGTCGCCCCCCTGCGCGCCACCCCGCGCCCCGGCCTCGGCCTCGCGGCGCCGCCGCCGCCCACCACCGGACCGCCCGCCAGCCTCTGAACGCCTGACCGCCCCGGCCCTCTATCTGGCCGGCGTCTCCGTTTGGATTCTGGATTCTTTTCAAATGAACCGTCTTTTCGCGCAGGCCTCGCCGCGCGCCCTCGCCGCCGCCGCGGCCCTTCTCGCCCTGCCCGCCGCCGCTCACGCCGCTGAGGCGGAGGTCTCCACCGACGTCAGCGAACTCATCGTCGTCGGCCAGGGCGACCGCCCCATCACCGTCCAGCCCAGGGGCCTGTCGGTCTCCCTTGGCCAGACCGAGTTTGAGGCGATCAACGCCATCAATGTCGAAGACCTGATGAAGTACGCGCCGAACTTCTTCGTGCGGAAGCGCTTCGCCGGCGACGACAACGCCGTGGTCGCCTTGCGCGGCGCCAACACGGTCCAGTCGGCCCGCACCCTGGTGCTGGTGGACGGCTTCGTGGTCTCCAACTTCCTCGGCAACCGCTACGACTATCCGCCCAAGTGGAACGTGGTCGGCCCGGCCGAGGTGCGCCAGTTCGACATCGTCTACGGCCCCTACTCCGCCCGCTACGGCGGCAACTCCATGGGCGGCGTCATCTCCGTCACCACCCGCGCGCCGGAGGGCCGCGAGGTCTACGCCAGCGCCCAGACCATGATCATGCCGTTCAAGGAGTACGGCTTCGACGAAACCTTCAAGGGCTACAGCGCCGAGGGCGGCCTGGCCTACAAGCAGGACGGCGGCCCCTGGAGCGTCCGCGCCGGCTTCCGCCACTTCGACAATGTCGGCCAGTCGATGACCTACAACCTGCTGAGCCCCACCACGGGGACGGGTGTGGCGGTGACCGGCGCCTATGACGACAAGCGCCTGGCGACCCCGGTGTTCGGCGCCGCCTCACCGGTGCACGTGCTCCAGGACCAGCTTCGCGTCCGCGTCGGCTACGCCGCCGACAACGGCTGGACCTTCGAGGGCATGGGCTTCGCCTGGCTCACCAACCAGGATCTCACCGACACCCGAAGCTTCCTGAAGGACGCCGCCGGAAAGCCGATCCACCAGGGCAAGGTCACCTATGGCGGCAAGACCTGGAACGCCACCGGCCTGACCCTGTCGGAGACCAAGCGCACCGAATACCTGGCCGGCGTCCGCGCCGCAGGGCCCCTGGCCGGCTGGGACGCCAGCCTGAACGTCTCCCGCTACTGGATCGCCAAGCAGGACGCCCGGTCCTCCAAGGACTACCTGACCGGCGCCGCCAACGGCGCGGGAACCCAGACCCTCAGCCGCACCCCCGGCTGGCTCACGGCCGACGGCGGGCTCGAGCGACGCCTCGGCGATCACAAGCTGGCCTTCGGCTTCAACGCCAACCGCTACGAGACCGACCAGGACGTCTACAACACCACCGCCTGGAAGGGCGCCGCGGGCAAGACCTATTCCGCCTCCACCTACGGCAAGACCAGCCTGTGGGGCCTTTGGATCGAGGATGTGGTCAGCCTGGGCGACTGGCGCCTGACCGGCGGGGTTCGCTACGACAAGTGGCGCGCCTTTGACGGCGGCATCGGCAAGCTGCTCGCCAACGCCCGCGTCGACAGCGCCTATCCCGAACGCGAGGACTCCTCGGTCAGCCCCAAGCTCAGCCTGCAGGGCCCCCTGCCCGGCGACTGGGACCTGCAGGTCTCGGTGGGCAGCGCGGTCCGCTTCCCCACCGTGGGCGAGCTGTTCCAAGGCAAGCTGGACGACGTCACCCGCCAGATCGACCCGCAGAGCTTCGATCCGAACCTGAAGCCCGAGAAGTCCAGGGACATCAGCGTCATCCTGCGCCGCAGCTTCGGCCCGGTGCGCACCACCACCAGCGTCTTCTGGCAGGACATCGACGACGCGGTCTTCAGCTTCCAGGGCCTCAACCAGTACGGCAATGTCGTCTCGTCCTATAAGAACATCGACGAGGTGCGGCAGTATGGGGTCGAGCTGATCCTCGAGGCCACCGACATCCTGATCGACGGTCTGGACGTGGACGCCAATGTCTCCTGGATGAACGCCGAGACCATCAAGAACGCCGCGGCCACCGCCGCCGAGGGCAAGATGTTCCCGCGCATTCCGGAATGGCGGTCCAACGGCAATATCCGCTACCGGATCAACGACGCCTGGAAGGCCTCGCTGGGCTGGCGTTACGCCACCCGACCCAATTCCGACCTGTTCGGCCTGAGCCGCGGCGACGCCTATGGCTTCCAGTCGGAATACTTCACCGTCGATGGCCGCGTGACCTGGGCCATCACCCCCAAGGCGCAGCTTGGCCTGGGCATCGACAACCTGTTCAACGACCAGGCCTATGTGGCGCACCCGCTGCCGCAACGCACCCTGGTCGTCGACATCAAGTCCCGCTGGTGAGCGCCATGACTGACCACGACAAGGCGACCCGCCGCATCCTCCTGCACCGGACCCTCTGGCGCTGGCATTTCTATGCCGGCCTGTTCTGCGTGCCCTTCGTCCTGATCCTGGCGATCACCGGCGCGATCTACCTGTTCAAGCCGCAGGTGAACGCCTGGCTCGACCAGCCCTACGCCCACGTCGCCCTGTCCGGGCCGGCGGCCTCGCCGGAGGCCCAGGCCCTGGCGGCGGTAGGATCGATCCCCGCCGGCCGGCTCAAGGCCTACCAGCTGCCCGACGCGCCGGACCAGGCCGTCCAGGTGCTGGTCAGCGCCAAGGGCGAGGACACCCGGGTCTGGGTTCATCCCCAGACCCTCCAGGTCCTGAAGGCGGTCCCGGAGAAGGGCCGTTTCATGCAGGTGGTCCACTGCATCCACGGCGAATTGCTGATGGGCAAGACCGGCTCGATCCTGGTCGAGCTGGCCGGGTCCTGGGCGCTCATCATGGTGCTGACGGGCCTCTATCTCTGGTGGCCGCGCGGGGCCCAGGGCCTGGCCGGGGTGGTCTATCCCCGCCTGGGCCGTGGGGGGCGGCTGTTCTGGCGTGACATTCACGCCGTCACCGGGGTCTGGATCTCCAGCCTGGCGCTCTTCCTGCTGCTCACCGCCCTGCCCTGGACCCAGGTTTGGGGTCAGGCCTTCAAGGAGGTGCGGCGCATGGCGGTTCCGGCCGCCGTCCCCGCCGACTGGCCCACCGCCGGCAATCGCGCCCAGCCGGACGACCTGCACGCCGAGCATCGCGGGATGAAGGGCATGGCCAACCACGACCACCTGATGCCCGGCCAGTACGCCGCCCTGAACCTCATTGTGCCCCAGGCCCAGACCCTGAACCTGGCCTATCCGGCCCTGGTCTCGCCGCCAGGCAAGCGCGCCAAGACCTGGACCGCCAAGTCCGACAGCCAGGACCGGCCCCTGCGCGAGGAGTATCGGTTCACGGCCCGCGGCGAGCGGATCGGCCACGACGGCTTCGCCGACAAGCCCCTGCTCGACCGGGTGGTCAGCGTCGGCGTCGCCGCGCACGAGGGCCAGCTGTTCGGCCTGCCCAACCAGTTGCTGGGCGTGATCGCCGCCCTGGGCATGTCCACCCTCAGTGTCTCGGGCGTGGTGATGTGGTGGAAGCGCCGGCCGGAAAGCCGCCTCGGCGCCCCGGAGACCCTCGACACCCGGCCGCTCTCCATCGGCCTGGGCCTGCTGGCGCTGGCCTTCGCGGTCTTCTTGCCGGTGATGGGGATCTCCCTGGCCATCGTGATCCTGCTGGACCGCCTGGTCTTCCCGTTCATCCCGGGCCTCAGGACCTGGCTGGGCCTGGCTGGGCCTGGCGAAGGCCTAGCCCCCTCTCATCGGCGCCGTTTTGCTTGAGGCGGCCCGATTCCTCGTGTCCTATCCCCCTCGACGTGAGTTGAGGGGGATGATCCATGCGGATCTGGGTGACGGCGGCGGCGGTTCTCGCGACCGCGGCGATGGGCGGTTGCGCCACGACCGGAGGCGCCGCCCAGGCGGCGTCCAGGCCCAAGGCCGAGGCCAAGGCGGCGCCGAAACCGCTGCCCAAGGGGCTCGATCCCCAGGCCAGCGCCAACCCCTTCCCTTCGACCTACAAACCGCTGGCCGGCCGTCCCACCGCCATCGTCGGCGCCACAGCCCTCACCGGCACGGGCGAGCAGGTCGACAACGCCACGGTGCTGTTCAAGGACGGCAGAATAGAACAGGTGGCCGCGGGCCTTCCCGCCCCGGCCGGCTATGAGGTGATCGAGGCGAAGGGCAAGTGGGTCACCCCCGGCCTGATCGACACCCACTCGCACCTGGGGGTCTATGCCGCCCCCGCCGTCGCCGCGCATTCGGACGGCAATGAGCTGACCAATCCCACCACCCCGGAGGTCTGGGCCGAGCATTCGGTCTGGCCGCAGGACCCGCAGTTCAACACCGCCCGCGTGGGCGGGGTCACGACCCTGCTGATCCTGCCGGGCTCCGGCAACCTGATCGGCGGCCGGGGCGTCACCCTGCGCAACGTGCCGGGCCGCACCGTCCAGGACATGAAGTTCCCGGACGCGCCCTACACCCTGAAGATGGCCTGCGGTGAGAACCCCAAGCGGGTCTATGGCTCCAAGGGACGCGCGCCGTCGACCCGCATGGGCAATGTGGCCGGCTATCGCGCCGCGTGGATCAACGCCGCGGACTACAAGCGCCGCTGGGACGACTACCGCGCCAAGGTCGAGCGCGGCGAGAAGGCCGATGCGCCGAAGCGTGACCTGGGTCTCGACACCCTGATGGGCGTGCTGAATGGCGAGATCCTGATCGAGAACCACTGCTACCGGGCCGACGAGATGGCCCAGATGATCGATATCTCCAAGGAGTTCGGCTATCGCATCACCGCCTTCCACCACGCCGTGGAGGCCTACAAGATCGCCGACAAGCTGGCCGACAACGGCATCTGCGTCGCCACCTGGACCAACTGGTGGGGCGGTAAGATGGAGATGGCCGACAGCGTCGAGGCCAATGTGCCCCTGGTGGACGCCATCAAGGGCGGCTGCGCCATCATCAAGTCCGACGACCCGGACGTGACCCAGCGCCTGAACCAGGAGGCCGCCGAGGCCCTGGCCGCCGGTCGCGCCGCAGGGCTCAACATCACCGAGGCCCAGGCCATCCGCTGGATCACCGCCAACCCGGCCAAGGCCCTGGGCATCTCCGCCCAGACCGGCAGCCTGGAAGCCGGCAAGCGAGCCGACCTGGTGATCTGGGACAAGGACCCCTTCTCGATCTACGCCCGCACGGAGCGGGTCTATGTGGACGGCGGGATCGCCTATGACCGGCGCGACTCGAGCCGCCAACCCGTGTCCGACTTCGAGCTCGGCCTCGCCCGCGAAGGAGTGCGCTGATGAAATCTGCCCTGATGGCCGCCTGCGCGGCCCTGGCGCTCTCTGCGCCCGCCTTCGCCGAGACCTTCGCCGTCACCCACGCCCGGGTGCTGACCGCCGGTCCAGCCGGTGAGATCGCTGACGGGACGGTCGTCGTCACCGACGGCAAGATCGTCGCGGTGGGCAAGTCCGCCGCCGTCCCCGCCGGCGCCAAGGTGATCGACGCCGCCGGCGCCGTGGTCACCCCCGGCTTCTTCGTCACTGACACCGGGCTCGGCCTGACCGAAATCTCAGCGGTGGGCGACGATCAGTCGGCCAGCAACGCCTCGGTCAGCGCCGCCTTTGACGTCCAGTACGGCCTGAACCCCAACTCGATCCTGCTGCCGGTCGCCCGGGTGGCCGGCATGACCAGCGCGGTCGTCGTCCCCTACGCCTCGGGCGCCAATGAGGGCGATGCTGACGAAGGCGACGAGATGACCTCCGGTGGCGGGCCGGAGGGCGCGCCGGCCCATGGCCTGTTCGCCGGCCAGGCCGCGGTGATCACTCTGGCCCAGGGAACCGACATCCTGACCAGGGCCAAGGTCGCCATGGTGGTGCCGTTCGGCGACGGCGGCGCCAAGCTGGGCGGCGGAGCCCGCGGGGCCGAGATCGTGGCCTTCAAGGCTGCGCTGGACGACGTCCGCGCCTACGCCCGCAACAAGGCCGCCTATGACCGCGGCGAATCCCGCGAGCTGGCCCTGTCCCGCGCCGACCTCGAGGCCCTGATCCCCGTGGTCCAGGGCCGCATGCCGATCCTGGCCCAGGTCCACCGCGCCTCGGACATCCGCGCGGTGCTCAAGCTGGCCCGGGAGGAGAACCTCAAGGTGATCCTCTCCGGCGCCGAGGAGGGCTGGATGGTGGCCGACGAGATCGCCAAGGCCGGCGTCCCCGTGGTCATGTATCCCCTGGCCGACCGGCCGGAGACTTTCGAGACCCTCAACGCGACCATGGAGAACGCCGCCAAGCTCAGCGCCGCCGGCGTGCCCCTGGCCTTCACCTATGACGGCGTCGGCCACCGGGCCCGCGAGACCCGCTACAACGCCGGCAACGCGGTCGCCCACGGGGTGCCCTACGACAAGGCCCTGGCCGCGGTGACGATCAATCCGGCCAAGATGTTCGGGGTGGCCGACCGCAAGGGCTCGCTGGAGCCCGGCAAGGACGCCGACCTGGTCATCTGGTCCGGCGACCCCTTCGAGCCCCTGACCCAGGCCAAGGCGGTGTTCATCCAGGGCGTCGCCCAGCCGATGACCTCCCGTCAGCTCGAACTGCGCGACCGCTACAAGGACCTCTCCCGGCCCCTGCCGCCGGCCTATACGCACTAGAAATCCCCCTCACCCAACCCTCTCCCCCAAAAGGGGGCGAGGGCTATCGCCTCCCTCTCCCCGCGTGCGGGGAGAGGGCCGGGGTGAGGGGTAAGCCCCCCTAAGGCTTCATAGTCCGGGCGGTGAGCACGGCCTCGCCCTTCAGCACCGCTGTCTCGGCGTCCGTGCCGACCCAGACCGCCACCGGACCCCCATCGATCCGCCAGCCGGGCACGTTCACGTCATAGCTGGCCAGGAGGCGCGGCTCGGCGGTCACCGACACGCGCTGGGTCTCACCAGGCTCCAGCGCCACCCGCGCCCAGCCCACCAGGCGCTGACGGCCGGCGATCCGGGCGTAGACCTGGGCGGTCTCGATCCCTGCCCGCTCCCCGGTGTTGGTGATGTCGAAGCTGGCCGTCACGGTCTCGCCGCCGACCAGCTCCAGGCCACCATGGGCGAAGCGCGTATAGGTCAGGCCAAAGCCGAACGGGAACAGCGGCTTGGCGCCCGAGCGGTCGTACCAGCGATAGCCGACATCGGCGCCTTCCGGATGCTCCACCGAGAACCGGCCCTTGTGCTGCTGCACGTCCGGATAGGAGGTCGGGATGGTCCGGCCTTCCACCGGCGGACCAAAGATCATGCCCGGGATCTCCGGGCGCACCAGGTCGTCGACGCTGCGGGGGAAGCTGATCGGCAGGCGGCCCGAGGGCGAGACCTCGCCGAACAGGATGCGCCCGATGGCCTCGCCGCCGCGCGTTCCCGGATACCAGGCCTCCAGCACCGCGTTCACCTGGTCGAGCCAGGGCATCACCACCGGAATGCCGGTCTCCAGCACCACCACGGTCTTGGGCGCGATGGCGGCGACGGCGGCGATCACCTCGTCCTGGCCGTTCGGCAGGGACAGGGTCGGCACGTCCTCGGCCTCGGTGCACCACTGGTCGGCGAAGACGATGGCCACGTCGCAGTCGCGGGCCAGCTCCACGGCCTCGGCCTTGTCCTCGCCAGAGGCGAAGCGCACCGCCACGTTCTGGGCCCGGTCGCGGATCGCCGCCATGGGCGAGGACGGAAAATAGGTGATCGACGAGAACGCCGAGGACGGCCCCATCGACACCCGCTTCTCAATCGCCGGACCGCCCACCGGGATCACCTGGGACGAACCGCCGCCGGACAGCACGCCCACATCCGCATGCGCCCCGATGATGGCGATCTTGCGCAGGCCCTCGCCCAGCGGCAGGACGCCGTCGTTTTTCAGGAGCACGATCCCGGCCTCAGCCGCGGCCTGGGAGATGTCGCCATTGGCGTCATAGTCCGGCTCGGTCGGCTCCGGCGGATGGTCGAACAGGCCCTTGTCGATCATCGAGCGCAGGATGCGGTGGACCATGTCGGTCAGCCGCTCGAAGGGCACCTCGCCCTGTTCGACCGCGGTCTTCATCAGCTCGGGGCCGAAATAGACCTGCTTGTCGAGTTGGTAGCCGCTTTCCTGGTCCATGCCGGCCAGGGCCGCCTTGGCGGTGGAGTGCACCGCGCCCCAGTCGCTCATCACCCAGCCGCGCCAGTCCCAGTCCTGCTTCAGCACCTTGTTCAGCAGGAAGTCGTTCTCGCCGCACCACTCGCCGTTGACGCGGTTGTAGGCGCACATCACCGAGCCCGGATCCCCGATCTCGATGGCGATCTGGAAGGCCAGCAGGTCGCTCTCGCGCAAGGCCGCCTCGTCGATCCGCGCATCCACCACGTGGCGGCAGGTCTCCTGGTCGTTCAGGGCGAAGTGCTTGACCGTGCAGACGATGTGGTTGGACTGGGCGCCCTTCACGGCCTGGCCGGCCAGGACGCCGGACAGCAGCGGGTCTTCGCTCAAGTACTCGAAATTGCGGCCACAGCGCGGATCGCGAGTCAGGTTGCAGCCGCCGCCCAGCAGGACGTTGAAGCCCTTGGCCCAGGCTTCGCGGCCGACCATCGCCCCGCCCTCATAGGCCAGGTGCGGATCCCAGGTGGAACCCAGCGCCAGGCCGCCGGGCAGGCCGGTCGCCCCGTCGTCAGGGCGCACGCGGCGGGGGTTGGTCACGCCCAGGCTGGCGTCGGTCTCGTTCAGGGCCGGGATGTCCAGCCGCGGCACGCCGCCGATATAGCCCGCGCCGGTCAGGGCGTCGGCCGGCTTTTCCCCCTGGATCAGGTTCGGCATCGGCCCGTGGATGAGGGTGATCATCTCATCCAGGGTCAGGCGCTCGATCAGGGCGCGCGCCCGGGCGTCGGCGTCCAGGTTGGTGTCCAGCCAGGGCTTGTCGGGGCTCATCGGCGTCTCTTCCCTTTTGAGATTTTGTCAGACCCTATCCATTATTATCCGAATGGGCAATAATGCGAGCATGAGCGAAGCGCCCACCGTTGACGCCCCCCGCCGCCGCGGCCGCCCGGCCCGCGACGACCGGCCCGTGGAGGAGACGCGCGACGCCATCCTGACCGCCGCCCTGCAGGCCTTCGCCCGCCAGGGCTTCGACGGCGTCAGCCTGCGGGAGATCGCGTCGGCCGCCGGCGTGGAGCACAGCCTGGTCCGCTATCACTACGCCGACAAGTCGGGCCTGTGGCGGGCCGCCATGACCCACCTGGTGGGGCTCATGGACGCCCACATGCTGGAGGCCTGGGCCGTGGCGCGGACGCAAGAGCCGCTGACCCGCTTCCGGACCATGCTGGCGGCCTATGTCCGCTATTGCGCCCGGCATCCCGAGCACGCCCGGATCATGGTGCATGAGGCCATGGGCCAGTCGGACCGGGTCGCCTGGATCGCCACCCACATCATCGCCCCCCAGCACCGGCGCATCGCCACCCTGCTGCAGATCCTGATGGACGAGGGCCACATCGCGCCAGGGCCGGTCCGGCCGCTGATCTACATCCTGTCGGCGGCGGCCCAGGCGCCCTTCACCCTGGCCGGCGAAGCCCACGCCGCCTACGGCGTCGACACCACGGACGAGGCCGAGATCGAAGCCCACACCGAGACGCTGCTCGGCCTCATCCTCCCCCGCATGGCGGGGGAGGGGGACCGCGAAGCGGTGGTGGGGGCGTGATCAGGCTCTGAGGGAGCGGACGCCCCCTCCACCCCTTCGGGGTCCCCCTCCCCCATTTCATGGGGGAGGAAAGCCTCACACCAGGGCTTCGAACTCGTCGACCAGGCGTTCGATCTGGGTCATCCCCGCCGCCCAGAAGGCCCGTTCGCGGGGGTTCAGGCCGAAGGGGGCCAGGGCCTCGACATAGGTCTTGGTCCCGCCGGCGGCCAGCAGCTGCTCATAGAGCGGCGCGAACCCGGCCGGGTCGGCCCGGCGCGTCTCCATCAGGCCCCGGACCAGCAGGTCACCGAAGGCGTAGGCGTAGACATAGAAGGGCGAGTGCACGAAGTGGCTGACATAGGCCCAGTAGTGCTCATAGCCGGCGTTCAGCTTGATGGCCGGCCCCAGGCTCTCGCCCATCACCTCCAGCCACACCCGGCCGATCTCCTCCGGCGACAGCTCGCCCGCCGCCCGCGCGGCGTGGAACCGGGTTTCGAAGCGGTGGAAGGCGATCTGGCGGACCACCGTGTTCAGTCCGTCCTCGATCTTGCCGGCCAGCAGGCCCCGGCGCTCGGCCGGCGAGGCCTCCGCCAGTAGCCGCTCGAACACCAGGCCCTCGCCGAAGATCGAGGCCGTCTCGGCCAGGGTCAGGGGCGTGTCGGCCAACAAGGTGCCGAGCGGTGCGCACAGGGTCTGGTGCACGGCGTGGCCCAGCTCGTGCGCCAGGGTCAGCACGTCGCGGCGCTCGCCCATATAGTTCATGAACACGAAGGGGTGCCGCTCGGAGTTCACCGGGTGCGAATAGGCGCCCGACTGCTTGCCGGACCGGGGCCGGGCGTCGATCCAGGGCTTGGTGAAGAAGGTCTTGGCCGTGTCGGCGAAGTGCGGCGCCAGGTCGGCGAAGCTGTCCAGCACGATCGCCTGAGCCTCATCCCACCCATAGGTGCGCGGCGCCGCCGAATCGAGTGGGGCGTTGCGGTCCCAGTAGTCCAGGGACTTGCGCCCCATCAGCTGGGCCTTCAGCGCATAGTAGCGGTGGCTGACGCGCGGATAGGCGGCCACCACCGCGCTCTCCAGGGCCTCGACCGCATCTGCGTCCACCTCATTGCCCAGGTGGCGGGACGCGGCGGGGTTCGGATACTTCCGCCAGCGATCCTCGACCTGCTTTTCAAAGGCCAGGGTGTTGAGCGCCAGGCCCAGCACCGGGGTCCGCTCCTCCAGCGCCTTGGCCAGCCCCTGGGCGGCGGCCTTGCGCCGCGCGCCGTCCGGGTCCGACAGCCGGTTCAGGGCTTCCGGCAGGGTCAGGGTCTCGCGACCGACCTTGGCGGTCAGCCGGGCCAGGGTCTCGTCATACAGCCGCATCCAGTTGGCGGTCGCCGGGCCGCGCTCCAGCAGCAATTGCTCAAGGTCGCTGTTCAGCTCATGCGGCCGGAACAGCCGCACCCGCCGCATCCAGCTGCGCCACTTGGCGGCCGGGGGATAGGCGCGGAAGGCCTGCTCGACCTCGGAGTCCTCCAGCTCATTGAGCTCCAGGGTGAAGAACAGGCTCTCGGCGCTGATCTTGGCCGCGCGGGCCCGGAAGTCGGCCTCGAACTTCGACCAGGCCGGATCGTCGCGGGCCACCGAGGCGGCCATGGAGGCATAGGCGCCGACGCCCCACAGCCCGTTGGTGGCGGCCTCATAGAGCCCCACCCCGTGGTCCAGCAGTTCACCCAGCCTCAAGGGGTCGGCCCGAGTCGCCACGAACCGGCCCTTCAGCTTGGCCAGCTCTTCATTGGCGGCCTGGGCCGCGGCCAGGTCGGCCTCGATGCGAGGATCCTGACGGCCGGAATAGAGGTCATCGAGCCGCCATTGGGGCAGGGTTTCGGGCTTCACGGGGGCGTTCATGACCACGGGTTTAGCGCGACCGCCCGCCCCGCGTCACCCCGGCCGAAGCGCCTATTCGGCCAGGCTCTCGACGAAGGCCACCAGCTTGGCGCGGGCCGGCCCATGCGGCATCCGGCCATAGGCGATCAGCAGCTCGACCGCGCCCGGCTCGCTCAGCAGCTCGGCGACATCCGGCGCCGCGGCGTCCGGGGCCTCCAGCATCGAATCGGCCATGCGACTCCCCTTGGTGAGGAGATGAGGCTAGCCCTGACCGGGCCGGGCGTCATCGGGGCGCCAGGCCGCCTGCTCATGACGCCCGTCGGCGATCCAGTAGATGGCCTCGGCCAGCGACATGCTCACCGCCCGGCGCAGATTTGCGAGGTCGGGATGCAGGCGCTCGCCCACCATCAGCCCCTCTTCATAGGGACCAAGAATGTCCACCAGGCTCTGGACCAGGGTGCTCAGGTCGGAGGATCGACTGGCCATCACGCGGCCCCTTCCACGGCGAAACACGGCGCCCACACAGGGGCGAGGCTGGGCGGATAGCCGTCGGCGCCTTGGCGCGCCCGACTGCGGATCTCCAGTTCGGCGATCGGGCGGGCCGAAAGCGGACTGCGCGCATCCAGTTCAAAGGCGATGGGAACCGGGCAGGCGAAGTCCCGGCGCAGGTCGGCGAGCAGCCCTTCGGAGACAGGGATGGTGAAGCCGAGCCCCGAGCCGCCCTCAGGGTAGGGCTGGGGCAGGCCGGCGGCCTTCAGCCGGATCCAGCCCTGGGTCGCAGGGCCCAGGAGGCCGGTGTCCATGGCCCCGACGAACTGGCTGATCCCGTCGCGCAGGGCCAGCTCGGTCATGGCCACCCGGATCTCGGCGCTCCGCCGCCGCGCCTCGGGCGCGGTGGCGCCCAGGCCGATGGAGACGTGGCGGGTCATCTCCCAGATGTCGGGCCGCTTCAGCCGGGCGGCGTCACCCATCACCAGGTGCGGCAAGGCATCGGTCAGCACACTCCAGTCGTCGGTCGGGCGCAGGCGCATGCCGCACAGCAGCCGGGCGTCCTGGTCCAGCATCAGCAGGTAGATGGCGCGCTCGTCGTCGCTGCGGTCGTACTCGCCGCCGTCGCGCTCCTCCAGGTCCCAGCCCCGGCCGACGATGAACAGCTCGCGGCGCAGCCGGTGCATGGCCTCAAGCTGGGGTTCATAGAAGCCGCGGTTGGCGGCGGTCACCACATGGATCATGGGGAGGCTCTCTGCATCAGGAGCCTGGAAGGTGCGGCGACGCGGCCGGAGCCGATATAACCTGATCAGGTTAGTTCGGCCTCTGATCAGGTTGGTTCGGCCTCAGAACATGGCCGGCGCGATCAGGCCGAGCGCAAACGCCCGCAGGGCCAGCTGGGCCCGGCTGGCGGCGCCCAGCTTGGTCTTGGCCGCTTCCACGTGGCGGTGGACCGTCTCCTTGGAGATGCCCAGGATCAGGCCGATCTCCCGGTCGGACTTGCCGACACTCACCCAATAGACGCACTCGAGCTCGCGGCGGGTCAGGGGCCGGGCCGGCGGCGGCTCCAGGCTGGTCTCGGGCTCCGCGAAGGCGTCGCCGATCACCGCATAGAGGCTGGCCAGGGCGTGGATCGAGGCCCGCTCCACCAGGTCCACGGGCCGGCGGCGATCCATGCCGAAGGTGACCACGGCGAAGTCGCCATTGGCGGTCCGCACCGGACAGACCAGGGCCTCGGCGATCAGGCTCTCCCGCGCCTCTCCGAACAGGGTGCGGGTCTTGCGGTGCATGCCCCGGGCCTCGGCCTCGGACCAGGTGAACGGCCCCTTGGCCTGGAACGACATGGGGATGACGGGATCCACCAAGGCGTAGGCTTCATCCAGATAGTGCTGGCTCCAGCCGTCCAGGGCGGCGTCATAGGCGCCGACGTCGGCCCGGCCATGGGCGCCGAAGATCGCCCTGGGCGCGCTGATCCGCCCATCGCTGGACAGGCGCACCACCTGGCCGCCGGTCAGGCCGAAATGCCCGATGGCCTTCAGGAGACGCGCATTCAGCGCCTCAAGGGTTTCGCAGTCCTGGGCGCTGTTCAGGAAATCCCAGACAGCCTCGGCCGCGGCAGGGCTGAGCTTTTCTACCATGTGATGTTGCTAGCATCCCCACCACCGCCAGACGAGGGGACGTCTGACCAGAGATGGGGAGCCGGCCTCATTTGCCCTTGAGGTGCGCGTCCAGCCAATCCAGCGTGCGCTGCAAGGCGTCGATCTGGTTCTCCCGCTTCACGAACCCATGGCCCTCGGCGGGGTAGTACTTGGCTTCGACCGCGGCCCCAACGCTCTTCAGGGTCGCCACCACCTCTTCCGCCTGACCGCGAGGCACGCGGATGTCGTTGTCGCCCTGCAGCACCAAAAGCGGCGCCTTGGCGTTGCGGATGTAGGTCATGGGGGAGACCGCGTCATAGACCTTCTTGTCCTTGACCGGGTCGCCGATCAGGGAGCGCTGGTAGGCCTGCAGGGCGGCGTCCTCGTGCTTCAGCATCTCGTACCAGTTGATGATGCCGTACTGTGATACGGCGGCCGCCCAGACGTCCGGCGTCTTGCCGATGGCCATCAGCGTCATGAACCCGCCGTAGGAGCCGCCGGTGATGCCGATCCGCTTGGCGTCCACATAGCCGGTGGCGGCCAGGAACTTCGCGCCATAGACCTCGTCGATCAGGTCCATCCCGCCCAGGTCCTTGTGGTTGGCCAGCTGGAAGGCCTTGCCGTAGCCGGTCGAGCCGCGGACGTTGGGCAGGATCACCACATAGCCGCGCGAGGCGAGCGCCACGCCCAGCCGGCTGAACCGGTCCAGGGTCTGGCCGGTCGGGCCGCCATGGGGAATCACCACGCCCGGCGCGGTCCCGTCCCGCTTCAGGTTGAAGGGGGTGATCATCACCGCGCTGATGATGGTGCCGTCTTCGCTCTTGTAGTGGACGATCTGGGAGCTCGGCAGACGGCTGGCGTCCAGGCTCGCGAGGGCGAACTGGGTCAGCTTGCGGGGCGCCGCGGCGCCTGAGAGATCCGCCACCCAATAGTCGGTGGGCGTGTTCGCCGCGTCATGGACCACAAGCAGACGACCGTCCGCGGTCATGGGGTGGGCGCCGGCCGCGGCGTTGTAGCCCGGCGGCAGGCCCAGCCCGCGACTGGCGCCGGTGGCCAGGTCGACCACCGCCAGGTCGGTGCGGCCGTCGGCGTTGGTGGTCACCAGCACAGACCTGCCATCAGGGGTGAAGGCGTCCGCCGTCTGCTCCCAGGGCGTGGGGGCCAGCCAGCGATAGGCGCCGGCGGCGATCTCCAGCACCGCGGCCTGGAACTGGCCGGCCTTGGCGTCGGAGGAGACGGCGATCAGCTTGCCGTCGGCCGAGACATCCGAAGCCTGGATCATCGCCTTGGCCTTGGGATCGGTCAGCGACACCGCGGCCCCGCCCGCCAGCGGCACGCGCCAGACACCGCCCAGGGTGCGGCCCACATTGCGCCGGTTGGCGACCAGGTCCGTTCCCAGCCAGCCCACCGGCGACCAGGTGAAGTCCGGCGCCGCCTCCGCCGTCAGCACCCGCACCTTGCGGTCGGCCCAGCCCATCGCCGCCACATTGGCCCCGGCGTCGGCCTTGCGCTTCGCGGCGAAGGCCAGGGTCGCGCCATCCTTGGAGAACAGGGCCTCGGTCTCTGAAATGTCCGGCGTTTGGGTCAGGTTGACCACGTCGCCCCCGGCCACGGGCACGGCGTAGAGATCGTACATCTCGTCGCCGCCATGGTCGGCCTGAAAGACCACCCATTTGCCGTCCGGCGAGACCGCGAGGCCGCTCTGCCGGTCGTCGGACACGGTGAGCTGCACGGGCCAGCCGCCGGCGGCGTCCATGCGCCACAGATTGTAGCGGCCGGTCAGGTTGGTGGAGATCACCACCGACCTGCCGTCCGGGGTCCAGGCCGCGTCCAGACCGCCCCGGGTGAAGTAGAGGTCCGCCGCCGAGACCGGCGGGGCGGCGTTGGGGTTCTGGACCGAGACGACCGAGGCCGGATCGGTGACGCCGGTCGCGGGAGAGGGAACCGCCGCCTGGGCCGCGCCCGCGGCCAGGAACAGCCCAAGGGCTGGGATCTTTGTGCGCATGAAGGTCCCCCAGAAGTTGAAAGGGCGACCTTAGACACCGCGGGCCGCGCGGCAAGCTCAGTCGAGCAGGCCGCCTCGCTTCAGCCAGGCCAGCACCAGGTCAGGCCAAGCGGCCACAGGCTTGCCGACCGCGAAGCGCAGGCCAAATCCATGCGCGCCCTCCTGGAAGAAATGCGCCTCCACAGGGACCTTGGCCGCGCGCAGGGCCGCGAGCAGGCCGAGGCTGTTCTCCGGCGGGACGCTGGCATCGTCGAGCGCGTGGACCAGCATCACCGGAGGCGCATCTGGCCGCGCCAGGGCCTCCAGGGAATAGGCGCGCACCTGGTCCGACGCCGGCGCCTCGCCCAGCAGGTTGCGCCGCGAACCTTGGTGGGCGAAGGCCGCATCCATGGTCGCCACAGGATAGACCAGGATCGAGACGTCCGGCCGGGCCGAGACCTGGTCGGCCGCGTCGAGGGGCGCATAGACCGGCCGGTCGAAGGCGAGCGTCAGCATCCCCGCCACATGCCCGCCGGCCGAGAAGCCAATCACCCCCACGCGGTGCGGATCGACGGCGAATTCCGCCGCCCGGTAGCGGATCAGCCGCAGCGCCCGCTGGGCGTCCTGCAACGGCGCATCCGGCCCCGCCGCCCAGCCCTCCTGCGGCAGGCGATAGGTCATGACGAACACCGTGACGCCGGAGGCCGCCAACCGCTCGGCGGTCTCATAGCCCTCCTTGTCCATCACCACCCAGGCATAGCCCCCGCCTGGCGCCATCAACAGGGCCAGGCCGTTGGGGTGCTGGGGCCGAAACACCGTCAGGGTCGGCCGGGTCACGCCCTTGACGATCCGGTCGCGCAGATCAGCCGGCCCCTTGGCCCGCTCGACCACCTCTTCCTTCGCCGTCGCGTGCTCACCCCCCGGCGCCGCCCCAGGCCAGATCGAGATCAGCTCATGCCCAGGCGCGAACGGGCTCTCCCCCGCCAAAGCGGGCGTGGCGACCAGCAGCAACAACGCCAGAAGTCTGGAAACCGGTGTCATGGCGCTATGCTAGGCGCGAGGCGCCGGCGTGAAAACCCCGCCCGCTCATCCCCGCGCAGCGGGGATGAGCGGTGGAGGATCAGAACGGCGGGTCGGCGGGGGTGTCCTTGGGGGGTTCGGCGACCGCTTCGGCGGGGGGCTGGGCCAGGGGCTGGCCATCGGGGCCGAGCGGGACGTCCGCGCCGGGATCGGCGACCACCTCTTCGGCCGGGAGCTCTTCCTCCACCGGCGCAACCGGCTTCGGGTTGTCGCGGTTGACGGCGTAGGAGACGAACTCCTTCCAAATGCGCGCCGGCAGGCCGCCGCCGACCACGCCGTACATGGCGTCATTGTTGTCGTTGCCGACCCAGACACCGACCACCAGGTCCCCGACCCAGCCCACGAACAGGGCGTCGCGATAGTTCTGAGTGGTGCCGGTCTTGCCGAAGGCGCCGGGGATGGCGGCCTCGATGCCGGTGCCGCGCTGGGTGGCGGAGCTCAGCATCTGGCGCATGCCGGCCAGTTCGGCCTTGCCCAGCGGGCGCGGCCGCACCGGCGGGGTGAAGGTGGCCAGGCCGTGCGGGGTGATCGGCGCCTGGCCCGCGGCGATTGCGGCGTAGGCGGCGGTCAGGTCCACCAGGCTCATCGGCCCGGTGCCGAGCGCCAGGGTCAGGTCCTTGGGGATCTCCTCGCGGATGCCCAGCGAGCGGGCGGTGGCGATGATCGCGTCCGGCCCGATCTCCTTGGCGAGGCGCACGGCGGCCACATTGGACGAGCCGGCGAAGGCGGTGATCAGCGGCACCTCGCGCCCGGCGTACTTGCCCTCGTGATTCCGCGGCGTGTAGCCCGAGACCTGGACCGGGGCGTCCAGGATCGGGCTCATCGGCGTCATGCCCTTGCGCAGGGCCGCCAGGTAGACAAACAGCTTGAAGGACGAGCCCGGCTGGCGTTCGCCGTCGGCGCGGTTGAACTGGCTTTCCTTGTAGTCCTTGCCCCCCACCATCGCGACGACCCGGCCGTCAGGACGCATGGCCACCAGGGCGGCCTGGGTGACGTTCAGCATCCGCCCGTCCTGCTGAAGCTTGGTGCGGATGATCTTCTCGGCCTGGGCCTGCAGCTGGGGATCCAGGGTGGTCTTGATGATGGTCTCGCCGTACTGGCCGGCGGTCACCTCCCGGGCCTGGGGGATCACCCAGTCGGCGAAGTAGGAGCCGGTGGGCAGCTTTTTCGGCCCCGGCGCGATGGTCACGGACCGTGCGGCCCGCGCGGCCTGAGCCTTCGTGATCGCCCCGGTCTCGACCATGGCGTTCAGCACGACGCGCATGCGTTCGCGCGCGCCGTCCGGATTGACGCTGGGCGCCAGGCGCGAGGGCGCCTTGACCAGGCCCGCCAGCATGGCCGCCTCGCCGATGGAGAGATCCTCCGGCGACTTATTGAAATAGCGCTGCGAGGCCGCGCGCAGGCCGAACGCCCCTTCGCCGAAATAGACCGACGACAGGTAGCGCGAGAGGATCTCGTCCTTGCTCAGCCGCGTCTCGAGATAGAGGGCGATGAGGGCTTCCTGGGCCTTGCGCCGCAGGCTGCGCTTGTTGGTCAGGAAGGCGTTCTTGGCCAGCTGCTGGGTGATGGTCGAGCCGCCCTCGGCCACCCCGCCCGCCTGGGCGTTGGCCCGCACGGCGCGGATGATGCCCAGGGGATCGACGCCCATGTGCTTGTAGAACCGCCGGTCCTCGATGGCGACGAAGGCGTCAGGCACGGCCTTGGGCAGCTTGCGCGCATCGATCGGGGCTTCCTTGTAGGAGCCACGTTTGGCGATGGGCTGGCCGTTGTCGGCCACCAGGATCAGCACCGGGCTCGACAGGGGCTCCAGCGCCCGGTTGAGCGGCAGGGACCACAGGAGCGAGCCGATGATCGCCACGATCATCAGGAAGACGGCGGCGATCCCGGCCGTCACCTGCCAGCGCCGCTGCATCCAGACCGGGACGGGCTCAGCCTCTTCCCCCGGCGCCGTCTCGACGGCGGGCTCGGTCAGCTCTGCCTCTTCTGGCCCAGGCTCTTCGGCAGCAGACTCTTCGGCAGCGGGTTCTTCGGCGGCAGGAGCTTCTGACGCAGGCTCTTCCGTGACGGCCTCGTCCTCCGCCGCCTCAGCGCCCACGACCTCCGCCGTCACCTCGCCGTCGGGCGCATCGGCCTCGGGGGTCGGCTCGGTCTCAGGGGTTTCGGGCTCAACAGGATCGGACATACGTGTCGCCGTCTTTCGGAAGCCGGGTCCATATCACAGGCAGGCGCTGAGCCAAGCGGCGCAACAGGATCACGTCTTGGGCCACAGGCTGTCGGCCGCCGCCTGGGGCTCGCCTTTCAGGCCCCGACGCACCAGGGACAGGCCCTCCAGCTTGATCTCCGCCCCGCGCAGCAGGCGCGGGTGCAGGCTGTAGCCGAGCTGGTAGAGGGCGCGGTCCGTCTTCATCTGGCCGTCCTCGACGAAGACGGTCTGGATCGCCACCGGAACCCGGCCGGTCTCGGCCTTGGGCGACATCTTGCGCAGCGGACCGGCGATCCAACCGGCCTCGAGGCGCGGATTGCCCGTGGTCTCGACCTTGGCCTCGCGCAGGGCCTTGGGAAACCAGATGGCCTGGGTCTGGATCACCTGGCCCTCGGTCACCGCCTCGAGCTTCAGCCACGCGCCGTCGCCCTGCGGGCTGGCGGTCATCAGGAAGGCCTGGCGCCGCACGCTGGCCTCAGCTTCCGCCTCATGCGCCTTGGCCGCGGCCACGCGCTCGCGGTGCGTGTCCCAATAGCCCAGGGCGGCCACCACCAGGGCCAGCACACCGACGGCTTCCGCCAGGGTCAGCCAGCGGAACGGCGGCAGCTTTCGGGACGGCTCGCTCAAGTCAGGCTCCAGGCTCAACGGACGTGGTTAAGCCTAGGCCCGAACATCTTGGCTTTTTGTTGAAGCCTAGCCTTTCGCCAGCTCGGCCTTCCGCTCGCGACGGCGCCGCGTAAGGATGTGCTCGGTATAGCCGTTCGGCTGGGTGCGGCCTTCGAACACCAGGTCCAGTGCGGCCTGGAAGGCGATGGACTTGTCCGGGGCCGGGGCCATCGGGACATAGGCCGCGTCGTCGGCGTTCTGGGCGTCCACTACGGCGGCCATGCGCACCATGGTCTCGCGCACCTGGGCCTCGGTGCAGACCCCATGATGCAGCCAGTTGGCCATGTGCTGGCTGGAGATCCGCAGCGTGGCGCGGTCCTCCATCAGGCCCACATCGTGGATGTCCGGCACCTTGGAGCAGCCGACGCCCTGGTCGATCCAGCGGACCACATAGCCCAGGATCCCTTGGGCGTTGTTGTCCAGCTCCTGCTGCACGTCGGCCGGGCTCCAGTTGGACTTGGCCAGCGGCGGGGTGAGCAGTTCGTCCGTGCCGGTCTTGGTCCCCGAGGCGCCCATCTGGGCCTGCAGGGCGGGCACGTCGACCTCGTGATAGTGCAGGGCGTGCAGGGTCGCCGCCGTCGGCGACGGCACCCAGGCGGTGTTGGCCCCGGCCTTGGGATGGCCGACCTTGGCGGCCAGCATGTCCTTCATCATGTCCGGCGCGGCCCACATGCCCTTGCCGATCTGAGCCTTGCCGGGGAAGCCGGCGGCCAGGCCGATCTCGACATTGCGCTTCTCATAGGCCGGCAGCCAGGGCTCGGCCTTGATGGCGTCCTTGCGGGCCATGGGACCGGCTTCCATGGCGGTGTGGATCTCGTCGCCGGTGCGGTCCAGGAAGCCGGTGTTGATGAACACCACCCGGTCCTTGGCGGCGAAGATGCAGGCCTTCAGGTTGGCGCTGGTCCGGCGCTCCTCGTCCATGATGCCGAGCTTGACGGTGTTGCGCGTGAGGCCGAGCGCATCCTCGACCATGTCGAACAGCCGCACCGCCAGGGCCACCTCGTCGGGGCCGTGCATCTTCGGCTTCACCACATAGACCGAGCCCGCGCGGCTGTTGCGGCGCGCGCCCTTCAGGTCGTGCAGGGCGGCGGCCACGGTCACCAGGGCGTCGACGGCGGTCTCATAGACCGGCTGACCGTTCAGGGTGACCATGTCGGTCAGCATGTGGTGGCCGACATTGCGCACCAAGAGCAGGCTGCGGCCCTTCAGGGTCAGGCTCTTGCCGTCGGCGGTCTGATAGACCCGGTCTTCCTCCAGACGGCGGGTCTCGGTCTTGCCGCCCTTCTGGAAGCTGGCGGTCAGGTCGCCCTTCATCAGGCCCAGCCAGTTCCGATAGACGCCTGTCTTGTCTTCGGCGTCCACGGCGGCCACCGAGTCCTCGCAGTCCTGGATGGCGGTCAGGGCCGATTCCACCAACACGTCCGAGACACCGGCCGGATCGTCCTTGCCAATGTTGTGGGTGCGGTCGACCTGGATCTCCAGGTGCAGGCCGTTGTGCTTCAGGAGCACGCCGGCGGGCGCCTGCGCCTCGCCCAGCCAGCCGCCGAACTGGGCCGGATCGGCCAGGCCGGTGACGCCGCCATCCTTCAGGGTCACGGCCACCGCGCCGTCCGAAATCGCATAGCCGGTCGCGTCCGCGTGCGAGCCCTTGGCGAGCGGCGCGACACGGTCGAGCAGGGCCCGCCCATAGGCGATGACCTTGCCGCCACGGACCGGATCATAGCCTTTCACACCCGTCGGCGGCTCGAGCGCGTCGGTGCCATAGAGGGCGTCATACAGGCTGCCCCAGCGCGCATTGGCGGCGTTCAGGGCGTACCGGCCGTTAGAAACCGGCACCACCAGCTGCGGCCCGGCGATGCTGGCGATCTCGGGATCGACGTTTGCGACGTCGATCTGGAAGTCGGCCGGCTCGGGCAGGAGATAGCCGATCTCCTTCAGGAAGGCGGTCTCTTCGGCCACGTCCACCGGCTTGCCGCGGCGGGCGGTCCAGTAGGCGTCAACCTTTTGCTGAAGCTCGTCCCGGCGCGCCAGCAGGGCGGCGTTCTTCTCGCCGAACTCGGTGAGTACGGCCTCGAGCGCGGTCCAGAAGGCGTCCGCCGAAACCCCGGTCCCAGGGAGCAGGTCCTGCTCCACAAAGCTCTTCAGGAGATCGTCGACCGACAGGGCGCTGGAGATGTTCATTTCGCGTACCGAGCCTTCCAATAAGGTGACTTCCGGTCCCCAGGGCCAAGCCTGGAGGCGGTTTCTCGGCGCGCTTTACTGCACGGAAGCGGCTCCGTTGAAAGCCCCCCCTGCCCCAGAAATTTCACGCCACCGGGCGTCTCAGCTGTCCGAGAACCCGAACGGGGCGCCGGTGCGGCGGATATCATCAGGCAGGATCTGGCGCCCGATCGGCGGGGCCGAACGGGCCGTGCAGTCGAGCCGGTGGCACAGGCGACAGGTCACTCCGATGGGGGTCGAAAACTCCGGTCCCGGCCCACCCTGGGTGTAGATCAGCTTGGCCGCATGCTCCTCGGCGCAGCCGAGCGCGATGGCCCGTTCGACCTTGGTCGCCCCATAGGCGCCGCCGCCCGCCGTCACCGTCCGGGCGATGGAGAAGAACCTCTGGCCGTCGGGCAGCTCCAGCCACTGGGTGACAATCTGGCGCGGGGTCCGAAACGCCTGGTGCACGTTCCACAGGGGACAGCCGCCGCCGTGCCGGGCGAAAGGAAACCCCGCCCCGTCCAGGCGCTTGGAGACGTTGCCGGCCTCGTCGACCCGGATGAAGAAGAACGGAACCCGCTCCTGCCCCGGCTTCTGCAGGGTGGTCAGCCGGTGGGCGGTCTGTTCGAAGCTGCACCCGAACTGCCGGCCCAGGGCCTCGACGTCGTAGCGTCTGGTCTCCGCGGCCTTAGCGAAGGCCGAATAGGGCATCATCACCGCCGCCGCCGCGTAGGAGGCGAGCGCCCGCCGGGCCAGGCGCTCGCCGCTTTCGCTGGCGAAGTCTCCCTCGGCCACCAGGCCGTCGAGCTCGGCCCGCATCTCCAGATAGACCGCCTGCAGGGCCAGCTGGAACGCCTGGCTGGCGCTGTCCAGGCCATCGTCCAGCAGCACCTCCTTGCGGTGATGGTCCAGCCGGCGGATCGAGCCGACCAGGACCGCCGAGGGCAGGCGACGCACTTTCAGGCCATGCCGGGCGCGGAAATAGCCGGGCAGGCCCTCGTACTCCGCCGCCCGCTGGGCCAGCCGCTCGGCGGCGTCGTCCAGCAGGGGGAAGCTGTTGCGGCGCGCGGCCAGGAACCGGCGGCTCTCGGCCACCGGGTCATTGGCCTCGGCGTCGGGATCCAGCCGGTCCGCGCCCTTGTCGGCCAGAGCCAGCTGCTCCTCGCGATAGGCGGTGTAGAGCCTAAGCAAGGCCTCGGTGACGCCGGGAAAATTGGTGCTGATGTCGGACAGCTCGACGCTCGGCAGGTCGAGGTCGGCGAACATCGGGTCCTTGAGCAACGAGGCCAGCCTGGCGGTCTCGTCGTCTCCCCCGCCCCCCAGGAAGCCCTTCAGGTCCAGGTCGTAGGCCTGGGCCAGCCGGGCCAGCATCTGGCCGGACAGGGGCCGGTGATTGCGCTCCAGGAGGGCGACATAGGAGGCTGAGACCTCCAGGTGGGCCGCCATGTCCGCCTGGGTCAGGCCGCGTTCACGGCGCAGGCGCCGCAATCTGGGGCCGGCATAGAGGCCGCGCTCTCGGGGCATTAACCGAAACTCCTTGTAGAGTCTCGACCTTACAACATTACAGCACTTTTCTGTAAAGTTTTACAATCGCACTTCAGGCCGGCTTCCGCCCCTCAGGCGAGGCGCGTACGCACCCGGCCAACGCGCCGGGCTGCAGTCCGCCCGGGCAAGCAGTGGAAGAGATCCATGGCCTATCAAGATCACATCATCGAGATGGACACCCTCATCAAGGCCAACAAGGCCCCGTGGGAAGGCATCAGCGCCGAGTCCGTGGCCCGCATGCGCCTGCAGAACCGGTTCAAGACCGGCCTGGAGATCGCCAAGTACACCGCCGACATCATGCGCAAGGACATGGCGGCCTATGACGCCGACCCGGCCAACTACACCCAGTCGCTGGGCTGCTGGCACGGCTTCGTCGCCCAGCAGAAGCTGATCTCGATCAAGAAGCACTTCGGCACCACCAAGCAGCGCTACATCTACCTGTCGGGCTGGATGGTCGCGGCCCTGCGCTCCGAGTTCGGCCCGCTGCCGGACCAGTCGATGCACGAGAAGACCTCGGTCCCGGCCTTGATCTCGGAAATCTACACCTTCCTGAAGCAAGCCGACGCCCGTGAGCTGGGCGGCCTGTTCCGCGACCTCGACGCCGCGCGCGCCGCTGGCGACAAGGCCAAGGAAGCCAAGCTGATCGACGCGATCGACAACTACGAAACCCACGTCGTTCCGATCATCGCCGACATCGACGCCGGTTTCGGCAACGCTGAAGCGACCTACCTGCTGGCCAAGAAGATGATCGAAGCCGGCGCCTGCGCCCTGCAGATCGAAAACCAGGTGTCCGACGAAAAGCAGTGCGGCCACCAGGACGGCAAGGTGACCGTGCCGCACGAGGACTTCCTCGCGAAGATCCGCGCCCTGCGCTACGCCTTCCTCGAAATGGGCGTCGACAACGGCATCATCGTCGCCCGCACCGACTCGCTCGGCGCCGGCCTGACCAAGCAGATCGCCGTCAGCCACACCCCGGGCGACATCGGCGACAAGTACAACAGCTTCCTGGACTGCGAAGAGATCTCGCCCGCCGACATGAAGAACGGCGACGTGGTCCTGAACCGCGGCGGCAAGCTGCTGCGTCCGAAGCGCCTGCCGTCCAACCTGTTCCAGTTCCGTGAAGGCACCGGCGCCGACCGTTGCGTGCTCGACTGCATCACCTCGCTGCAGAACGGCGCCGACCTGCTGTGGATCGAAACCGAAAAGCCGCACATCGAGCAGATCGCCTCGATGGTGGACCGGATCCGCGAAGTCGTCCCGAACGCCAAGCTGGCCTACAACAACTCGCCGTCCTTCAACTGGACCCTGAACTTCCGCCAGCAGGTGTTCGACGCCTGGAAGTCGGCCGGCAAGGACGTCTCGGCCTATGACCGCGAAAAGCTGATGAGCGTCGATTACGACGACACCGATCTGGCGGCCGAAGCCGACGACAAGATCCGCACCTTCCAACGGGATGCGGCCAAGCGCGCGGGCATCTTCCACCACCTGATCACCCTGCCGACCTACCACACCGCGGCCCTGTCGACCGACAACCTGGCCAAGGAATACTTCGGCGAGGCCGGCATGCTCGGCTACGTGGCCGGCGTCCAGCGCAAGGAAATCCGTCAGGGCATCGCCTGCGTGAAGCACCAGAACATGTCGGGCTCCGACATCGGCGACGACCACAAGGAATACTTCGCCGGCGAAGCGGCCCTGAAGGCCGGCGGCGTCCACAACACGATGAACCAGTTCGAAGCGATCTGATCCATCGACACCTAGACGGAAACGGCCCGGGAGCGATCCCGGGCCGTTTTTGTTTGCCCCCCGCCGCTCATCCCCGCGAAGGCGGGGATCCAAGCTGAATGTCCGTCAACTCGGCGTCGTGAGGCTCGCTCAGTATGGATCCCCGCCTTCGCGGGGATGAGCGGAGTATGGGGTGGGAGTTAGAGGCCGAGGGCTTACACCCCCACCGAAAACAACAGCACCGGCCCGTGCCAGACCTCGTCCGCAACGTCCACCTCGCGGATCTCCGACACCCCCGGACAGGTCGCCACGGCCTTGCGCCAGAAGGCCAGGGCCGCGCCATTGGTGCGCGCCACCGCCGCCTCCCAGCGGCCGGGCCAGCGTCGAAAGATCGTCTGCGCCGCCGCCAGGCCCACCCCCGCGCGGCGATGCTTCCGCACCACGAAGAACTCGGCCATCGCCCGATCGAGCGGGACGCCGGCATGGGAGAAGCTGTTCAGAAGCGCGAACCCGGCCAGATGGCCGTTCACGCGGATCAGCAGAGGAACGCGATCCTCGTCGCGCCAGTAGCTCGCCAGGTGCGGATAGTCCTCGAACCGGCCATCGTCGCCCAACTCGCCATCATCCCGCCCCGCCCACTGCTCCGAGAAGTCGTGGATATAGAGCTGGAACAGGTTCTCCAGGATCGGCCGCTCCTCGGGCCGGGCGATGTCTAGGCTGAGCATTCCAATATCCTCCTTCTCCCCTTGTGGGAGAAGGTGTCAGCGGAGCTGACGGATGAGGGGTCGCGCCGCCTTATCCGTCAGTCCCGCCAACCTGCGAGGTCTGAGAGACCCCTCATCCGACCTGGCTCCGCCAGGCCACCTTCTCCCACAAGGGGAGAAGGCTACAGGCATACCTTACTGCGCCGCCTGGGACTTCTTCGCCTCGCTGATGATGTAGGCGCGGATGTCCTCGGCGTCCTTCACCGACAGGGTCTTGGCGAAGCTGACCATGCCGTTGGCCTTGCGGGCCCCGTCGATCACCACCGATTTGAAGTTGTCGGCGGACACGATCATCTGGGACTTCTTCAGGTCCGGCAGATAGGCGCCCGAGGCGTTCGGGCCGTGGCAGACCTGGCAGTTCTCATGGAACCGCGCGAAGCCGGCCTTGGCGTCGCCCGCCGAGCTCACCCCGGTCAGGTCAAGGGCGGGAACCTCGTCGATCTCATAGGCCGGCTGGGTCGCCTTGCCGCCCAGCTTGAAGACCATCAGGCGGCCCGGCAGGCGCTGCTGGTTGCCCAGGAGGACCGAGGCCGAGACCGGCCCGCCGCCGCCGTAGCCGACCAGGATGGCCACGTACTGCTCGCCGTCGATCTCATAGGTGGACGGGGCGGCGATGACGCCGTTGGTGGTCTTGTACTCCCACAGCACCTTGCCGTTGGCGGCGTCGTAGGCGACGAACTTGCCCTCGGCCGCGCCCTGGAAGACCAGGCCGCCCGCCGTCGACATGATGCCGGCGTTCCAGAAGTAGGGATGCTCCACCGTCCAGCGGGGCTTCTGGGCCACGGGGTCCCAGGCCACCAGCAGGCCGCGGTTCATGGCCTTGATGGCCGCCAGCGTCGCCTTGTCGTCCGGCAGGGCGTTGGCCAGGAGGTTGGTGCCGACGTTCCAGCCGTTCGGATTGTACTTGAACTCGCCGATATTGGTGTAGGCGAAGGGCGAGGCCTGGGCCGGGATATAGACCAGGCCCGTCTGCTGGCTGTAGCTCATCGGGTGCCAGTTGTGGGCGCCCAGCGGACCCGGGAACTGCATGGACGGGGCGTCCTTGTAGCGGGCCCCGGGGGTTTCGATGGGCCGGCCGGTCTTCATGTCGACGCCGGTGGTCCAGGTCTGGGGCGCATAGCCCTTGGCCGAGATCAGCTTACCCGTCGCCCGGTCGATCACGTAGAAGAAGCCGTTCTTGGGCGCCTGCATCAGGGCCTTGACCGGCTTACCCTCGATCTTCAGGTCGGCCAGGATGATGTGCTGGGTCGCGGTGTAGTCCCAGCTTTCGCCGGGTGTCGTCTGATAGTGCCAGACGTACTCGCCGGTGTCCGGCTTCAGGGCCAGGATGGACGAGACGAACAGGTTGTCGCCCTTGCCCTCGGAACGCTTCAGGTGGTTCCAGGGCGTGCCGTTGCCGACGCCGAAATAGACGATGTCCAGGTCCGGGTCATAGGCCATGGAGTCCCAGACCGTCGCGCCGCCGCCCGTCTGCTTCCAGACGTCGCCGAACCAGGTGCCGGCGGCCTTCTCGGCCATGATCTTGTCGCTGGCCGCGCCGTCGGGTTTCCCCTGCGGATTCGGAGCCGTGTAGAAGCGCCAGACCATCTTGCCGGTGTTGACGTCATAGGCGCTGACATAGCCGCGCACGCCGTACTCGGCGCCGCCGTTGCCGATCAGCACCTTGTCCTTCACCACGCGCGGAGCGCCGGTGATGGTGTAGGGCTTGGAGGTGTCGGTGGTCTGGACCGACCAGACCTGCTTGCCGGTCGCGGCGTCGAGGGCGATCAGGCGACCGTCGAGCGCGCCCACATAGACCTTGCCCTTCCAGACGGCGACGCCGCGGTTGACCACGTCGCAGCAGGCGTCCACCGCCTTGCCGCCGTCGACCTTGGGATCAAAGGCCCACTTCTGGGCGCCGGTCTTGGCGTCCAGCGCATAGACCTTGGACCAGGCGGTGGAGACATACATCACCCCGTCCACCACCACCGGCGTCGCCTCCTGGCCGCGGTTGGTGTCGAACTCATGATACCAGGCCAGGCCCAGCTGGTTGACGTTGCCGGTATTGATCTTGGTCAGCGGGCTGTAGCGCTGTTCGTCATAGGTCCGGCCGACGGCCAGCCATTCGCCATCGGCGGTCGCCTTGGCGAGGCGCGCGCCATCCACATTGCCCGCCTTGGGGCTGCAGGCGGCGAGGGCCGCGGTCACGGCGACCGCGAGGACAAGCTTGGTGATCTTCAATGGAGCCTCCCGACGGCCGTCAGTGCGGCCTTGGGCGGCACTATGCCCCTAAGCCCCTCTCGCGCAACCTATGACGTGGCGGCAGTCGAACGCCGATCCGCCAGCCAGGCCAGGACCGTGGTCACCAGGTAGGCGATGAGGGCCGTGCGGCCAAAGCCTGCGGGGTCGCCGCTGCCCGGTAGGACCAGGGCCACGATCTGCAGAGCAATCAGGAAGGTCGTGAACCCCAGCACCGGCGCCAGGCTCTGGCCCAGCTGTCCGCGCCGCCAGCCCCAGGCCGCGGCGCCCAGCCCCAAAAGGCCCATCTCCAGGGCTTCCTCAGGCACGGGATAGTTCCACAGGCCAAAGCCCACCTTGTCGCCGCCGAACCAGAGCTCCAGGTCCGGCCGGTGGACAGCCAGGTCCCCCAGCCAGTGCGAAAAGGCCACCAGCCCGACCATGACCGCCGCCGCGCGCGGCAGCTTCAGCAGGAGGCCGACCGCCACCGCCGCCGCCAGCGACCACAGCACCGCCGCCGGCAGGCTGTGGGTCCAGGGCATGTGCTCCAGCACCAGGGGACTGCCCGGCAGGCTCTCGTCCAGCCGCAGCCGCTCCACCCCCGCCATCACCAGCCCGGACCATGCGATGTCCACCAGCTGGGCCGCGCCCACATAGGTCCACAGCGGCGCCCGCGGCTCCACAGCCTTGGCGGCCAGCGCCGCCGCATAGTGCCCCACAAACATGGAAGCCCCCTCCCCCGTCCTATGACGAGAGTGAGCGCCCCCAAGGCCAAGCTGGCAAGTCCCCCATTCCGCTCACCCCCGCCTAGGCAAGCCCCGCCCGTTAACCCCTGACTCAGGTCTCCGAAACCCCGCCTTTACCCCGGACCTGTATCAATCCGCGACATAACGAGCCTCATCCCGGGGTCATCCCGGCAGATGAGCGTCCAGTCCAGGTGGGTGTCTTCATATGGCCAAAACGGTCCTCGTCGTCGATGACGACCCGACTCAACGCAGGCTGATCCAGGCGGTCCTGGAGCGCGAAGGGTTCACCGTCGCCCACGCCGAAAACGGCGACCAGGCGATCGGCAAGCTGACCTCCGGCTCGGCCTGCGACCTCATTCTGCTGGACCTGGTCATGCCGGGCCTGTCGGGCCAGGACACGCTCAAGGAAATCCGCACCCGCGGCTTCTCCCAGCCGGTGATCGTGGTCACCGCGACCGGCGGCATCGACACGGTGGTCAAGGCCATGCAGGCCGGCGCCTGCGACTTCTTCATCAAGCCGGCGGCGCCGGAGCGGATCATCGTCTCGATCCGCAATGCGCTGTCCATGGGCGACCTGAAGGGCGAGGTTGAGCGCCTCAAGAAGCACGCCGGCGGCCGCTTCACCTTCGCCGACATGGTCGGAACCTCGGCCCCCATGCAGATGGTCAAGCGCCTGGGCGAGCGGGCGGCCAAGTCGTCCATCCCCATCCTGATCACCGGTGAGAGCGGGGTCGGCAAGGAAGTGATCGCCCGCGCCGTCCACGGCTCTTCCGACCGCGCCGGCAAGCCCTTCGTCGCCGTGAACTGCGGCGCCATCCCCGAGAATCTCGTGGAATCGATCCTGTTCGGCCACGAGAAGGGCAGCTTCACCGGCGCCACCGACAAGCACCTGGGCAAGTTCCAGGAGGCCAATGGCGGCACCCTGTTCCTGGACGAGGTCGGCGAGCTGCCCCTGGACATCCAGGTCAAGCTGCTGCGCGCCCTGCAGGAGAGCGAGATCGACCCGATCGGGGCCAAGCGCTCGGTCAAAGTCGACGTGCGCATCGTCTCGGCCACCAACCGTGACCTGGCGACCGCCGTGAAGGACGCCCGGTTCCGCGAGGACCTGTTCTATCGCCTGAACGTCTTCCCGATCGAGGCGCCGGCCTTGCGCGAACGTCGCGAGGACATCCCGGCCCTGGTCGAGCACTTCGTCCGCCGCTTCAATGTCGAGGAAGGCAAGGCCGTGGCCGGCGCCTCGGCCGAGACCCTGGCCCTGCTCACCGGCTTCGACTGGCCGGGCAATGTCCGCCAGCTGGAGAACGCGGTCTACCGCGCCATCGTGCTGGCCGACGCGCCCTATCTGCAGCCCTACGACTTCCCGGCCATCTCCGGCGTCGCCGCGCCCCTGCCTGAGGCGGTGGCCGCTGTCAGCCACGCCCCGCCCCCGGCGATGGGCGAGCTGCTGGACGAGATCCCGAAGGACGCCCCCGTGCGCATTCTCGACGGGCGCGGCCACCTGCGCACGCTCGAGGACATCGAGCGCGACCTGATCCAGCTGGCCATCGAGATCTATGCCGGCCACATGAGCGAGGTGGCGCGCCGCCTCGGCATCGGCCGCTCGACCCTCTATCGCAAGGTCCGCGAACAGGGCCTCGAGGACCTGGTCAAGGGCGGCGAAGCGGCCGACGAAGCCGCGGCCTGATAAGCTATGTCATCCCGGAAAGCGTACAGCGCTTATCCGGGACCCATACGCGCGGGATTATCCGGATGAATCTGTGCCTATGGGTCCCGGCTCTCCGCTTCGCTGCGGCCGGGATGACACCCTAGGTCTCGGCCCTAGCTCCCCCAGACCTCGCGGTTGTCCGCTCGCTCGACGCGGCGGACGGGCTTCAGCTCGACCATCCGCGACAGCCCCGTCTCAGCCATCAGGGCGGCGGCGCGGGCCTGGTCGGCCGGCGCCATGGCGTCAAAGGCGTCCTGCACCTTCTGCAGCAGCCAGACGCGGTAGGGGAACACCCCCACGGTCAGCTTCACCCCGCGCCAATCAAACTCGGTGAAGCCGATCACCCGCTGGCCGGGCCGCCCGCCGATCACCGCGCCGGCCTCGACCTCGGGCGCGCCAGCCGCTGCGTTGAAGAAGGCCATGAAGGCCTCGACCTCGGGCAGGTAGTCCTCGGCCACGTAGGACAACAGCGCTTTCACCGTGTCCGGCACCGCGTCGCCCTCCACCAGCGCCTGCGCCACCTCGCCATACTCGCCGGCGTCCTGGTTCGGCGCATACATCCGCTCCACCCAGCGCCAGACCCGCCAGGCGGTGGTCTTCATCAGGGTCGCCGGATGCGGGTCGCGGGCCAGGTGGGCGTGCAGTGGGGCGAACAGCCCGTAGTCGCCCAGGCTCGGCGCCCCGCCCAACAGGTAGGGCTGGGTCTCCAGGTGCGCCTCGAACAGCTTCAGGAACTGGGCGTAGGAGGCCTCGATCAGCGGCGCGCTGTCGGCGTTCACCCCGAAGATCCGCGCGGCCTGGCGCATCCGCCCGCTGGAGGCCGCGAACGACTCGGCCCGCGCGGCGGCGTCGCCGCCCAGCACCATCGGCCCGGTGAAATCCTGGGACAGGAAGGGAATGTTCTCGGCGTCGAAGTTCCAGCGATAGTGCATGGCCGGCCTGACCATCCCCTCGCCGCCGAACAGCTCGAAGATCAGCCCCACCAGCCGCTGCACCGGCCCGCCCGCATAGGCGGGCAGCCGCGCGAGGCCTGCAGCCTCGCCATAGGCGATGATGTCGGAGCCGTCCTGGATGAAGCGACCGTCCGGAGTTTCCAGCACCGGGATGATCCAGCGCCCGATGCTCTTACGCGCCTCATCGAACCGCGGATGGCTGGGCGCCCGCTCCTCGAAGTCGATCCGCTGCTTGCGCAGATAGGCCCTGGCCTTGCCGGAATAGAGCGAACCCGGCATCGCGTAGAGATAGTGGGTCATCGAGGGCCTCCCTTATATTGGCGTTCTACGTGCCATTAAGGGGCGCGACAATGACCACCCGCCACACGGCCGCCGTCCCGCTAGCTAAGAAGGACCGCAAAGGACACGAAGGCGCGCTATGCGCGCGAGCTGAACCCTGGCGCGGCCTGGGCCCACAAAGACGCCCTTTGTGTTCTTTGCTGTCTTAGTGGCCTTTGTGTCCTGTCAGTGCGAGATGAAGCCCAACCCACTCTCGGGCTACTCGCTGTCCTCCCCCTCCGCCTCAGGCTTGCGCCCACGCCGCATCGGCCGGCGAGGCGGCTTGTCCTCGCCCTTGGCCTTGGCGGTGATTTCCTTGAGCTTGCGGTGCTGCATGGCCGATAGGGCCTGGCCGGGCGCGCCCTTCTCGGGATCTCCGAAGGCGCGGCCATAGGTCTTCACCCGGTCCTCGACCGAGCCCAGGAATTCACCTTCCCAGTCGGAGAGCTTCACGCCCGCGCGGTCCGCCTGGCGGCGCGCGCGGCGCAAGGCGTTCAGGGCCGCGCGCTTGGCGGCGGCCTTCTGGTCTGGCGGGCCGCGCTTCAAACCTCTCCGAGCGCCGACAGGTACAGGTCGAGGATGGCCTCTTCCTCCTGCCGCTTGGCCCGGTCCTGCTTGCGCAGGCGCACCACCTTGCGCAGCACCTTGACGTCGAAGCCGTTGCCCTTGGCCTCGGCGAACACTTCCTTGATCTGCTCGGCGATCTCGGACTTCTCCAGCTCGAGCCGTTCGATGCGCTCGATGATGCTCTTCAGCTGCGACTGGGCGGTCGAGTTCATCACATCGATGTGGCCGGCGTCGTCCATGGAAAGGAGCCTCTTTGAAGGTCTGGGCAGGGGCGCGGAACCTAGCCGCGAGGGCCTCGCCTGTCATGCGAGAAAAACGCGTCTCAAGGCGTGACAGCCGAAAGTGGCCGCCGGCCTCGGCAGCCCTCACGCACCGGGTTCTACAGGAGACCGTGAGCCTCGAGCGCCGGGCGCAGGGCGGCCGGATCCGTGAAGTGCAGCACGCGGAAACCCAGGGCCTGCGCCGCCTCGATATTGTGCGCGCTGTCGTCCACGAACAGGGTCCGGGCCGGGTCCAGGCCGAAGCGCGTGGCTGCCCGGCGGAAGATTTCCGGCTCGGGTTTGATCACCCCTTCGTCGCCCGAGACCACGAAGCCCGCGATATGGGCGAAGGCCGGGCTCATGGCGATGGTGCCCGCGAACGTCTCAGCCGACATGTTGGTCAGGCCGTATTGCGCCACGCCCCGGTCCGCCAGGGCGTGAATGGCCGCCTCGGTCTCGGCGATGGGACCAGAAAACATCTCCCACCACCGGGTCTCCCAGGCGTGGATCTGCTCGGCGTATTCGGGAAAGCGGGCCAGCAGGCCCTGCCGATTCTCGGCGAAGGTCACACCCCGGTCATGGGCGAGGTGCCAGTCCATGGTGCAGACATGGCTAAGGAACCGGTCGAGTTCGGCCGGTTCCTCAAAGACCTTTTCGTAGAGCGTGCGCGGGTTCCAGCGCACGATGACGTTGCCGACGTCCCAAAGCAGCGTCGTCGCCGCCGGGACGCCCAAGACGTCCTCAGCCCTGCTTGGCTTTGAAGCGCGGGTCGGTCTTGTTGATGATGTAAACCCGGCCCTTGCGGCGCACGAGCTTGCAGTCGCGGTGGCGAGTCTTGAGCGACTTAAGCGAGCTTCTGACCTTCATGACCGTATTCTTCTGCGGGGCCGTCGCCGGCCCGGTGGTGAAACAGGAGGGCGCGCATATACGGTCGCAGGCCTTTTGAGTCAACGGCGTCACGGGCTCCGATGACGATCTGAGAGGCCGCGCCTGGGACATCTATCCACGAACCACACGAACCACACCAACAATGTCATCACAGTCCGGCGCGCAGCGCCCATTTGGCGTTTCGCCCCCAAGAACCCACGTTCGTGTGGTTCGTGTGGTTCGTGGACCCACCCGTCTTGCTTCCCCCCTGACGGGCTTGTGATTGAGGCGCCCGTCCCCACCGGCTAGGGTCACTCCCATGGCCCGACGATCCTTTGACCGCCGAACCTTTGTCGCCCTGCTGCTGGCAGGCTGCGCGGACCCGACGCCGAACCTGGTGCCGCAGGTCACGCCCCTGCCGCAGACCCCGACGCCGCAGCAGCCCCAGCCGGTCGCCCCGCCCACCGAGTCGGGCTCGATGAGCTTCGACGCCTGGTCGCGGCAGTTCTATGAGCGCGCCGTCCGCGCCGGTCTGCCCGCCGACCTCTTGACCCGCGAGATGGCCGGCCTGGTCCCCGACCCGCGGGTCATCACCCTGGACAGCCGCCAGCCGGAATTCGCCAAGCCCTTCGGCGACTACATCAAGGGCGTCATCAGCGACGACCGCATCGCCATCGGCCAGCGCAAGCGCGTCGAGCTGGCCCCGATCACCGCCGACATCGAGGCCAAATACGGCGTCCCCGGCGACGTGGTGCTGGGCATCTGGGCCGTGGAGACCGCCTTCGGCGGGACCATGGGCAGTTTCGACGTCATCCGCTCCATGGCCACCCTGGCCGCCGACGGCCGCCGCCGCCAGTGGGCCGAGGACCAGCTGATGGCCGCCCTGAGGATCATCGGCCAGGGCGAGTTCCCCAGGTCCCAGCTCTATGGCTCCTGGGCCGGGGCCATGGGCCAGACCCAGTTCATCCCCACCACCTTCCTGTCCACCGCCGTGGACGAGGACGGCGACGGCAAGCGCGACATCTGGGGCTCCCGCGAGGATGCGCTGGCCTCGGCGGCCAACCTGCTCTCCAAGGGGGGCTGGGTGCGCGGCCAGGGCTGGGCCCGCGAGGTCACGGTCCCCGACGGCTTCGACTACGCCCTGACCGAAGGCCCGCGCGAGACCCCCGACTGGTGGGCGCGCCTGGGCGTGGTCCGCGCCGACGGCCTGCCCTGGACCACGGCGGACCAGACCGCCAAATGCATGCTGATCGCCCCCACCGGCGCCCAGGGGCCGAAGTTCCTGCTGCTGCCGAACCACTTCGTGATCCGCAAGTACAACAACGCCACCACCTATGCCCTGGGCGTGGGCCTGTTGGCCGACCGCTTCGGCGGCATGGGGCCGCTGGTTCAGGCCTGGCCGTATGAGACGGCCCTGTCCACCGCCGACCGCATCGCCTCTCAGAAGGCCCTGGCGGCTCTGGGCTTCGATCCCGGCCAGCCGGACGGGGTGATCGGGGTCAACACCCGCGCCGCCCTGCGGGCCTGGCAGAAGTCCCGCGGCCTGATCGCCGACGGCTATCTCTCGATGCAGATGGTCGGCCTGCTCAAGGCCGAAGTCCCCTGGGTCTCGCCCACGCCGCCGCCCGCGGATCCGGTTCCGCAGGCGCCGACGCCCGGCCCTGCGCCGCAGGCGCGGCGCTAAGGCGCCGAGCCTTAGGCCACCTACATCCCCCCCTCGTCCTCCTTCTCCAGCGTCGCCGCCGCCTGGTCTTCCAAAGTCGCGGGCTTGGGGTCGGCGTTGCGCAGCTGGGGGTTCACGAAGGCGTAGGCCAGCATGGCCAGCATCATGGTCATGTTCAGCAGGAAGGGCGCGGAGTGGTAGTGCTCGTAGAGCCAGACAAAGGCCGGGGCGAGCACCACATTGACGCCGTTCACCGCGGCGATGGCGCCGGCCACCCGGGCCTGTTCGCCCATGTCCACCGCCAGAGACGAGCCGGCCGTGAAGCCCGGCCGGGCGAAGCCGAAGCCCAGGCTTGAGATGGCGTAGCCCGCCACCACCGCCCAGTAGTCCGGCGCGAACGCCACCAGCAGATTGCCCGCCGCCGCCACGCCGACGCCCCAGCGCAGCAGCTGGCGCGGCGTCATGTCGAACATGCGGATGATGCCCCACTGGGCCAGCAGGCCGGCCACCGCGCCGAACATCATGGCGATGGCGATGAAGCCCTGGGCCTGGGTCGGCGACATGCCCAGCTTGTCGATGATCAGGAAGCCCAGAGTCTGGCCCTGGGCGGTCTGGCTGACCGCGACGATGAAGCCATAGATCAGGAAGGGCGTGATCCGCGGATCGCGCCACATGGGCCGCTCCTTCTCGCCGGCGAAGGCGTGGGTGCGGGCCTCGTACTTCGGCCGATGCTCGCTCTCGGGCAGCTTGCGCCAGACCACCACCAGCATGGTCAGGGCGATCAGCGAGAACATGGCCATCGGCCCGGCCAGGCCCAGGACCGGCAGGATGAACAGGGGCGCGAGGAAGGGGCCGATCACGGTGCCCAGACCGAAGGCGCCGGCCAGGCTCGACATCGACTGGGTCCGCTGGGCGACCGGAGTGTGCTCGGCCACATAGGCCTGGGTGGCCGGGTTCGAGGCCGCCCCGAACAGGCCGAATAGCGCCCGGGCCAGAAGGAACAGGACGAAGATCACCATCCAGTTGGCCAGCTTGTGCAGGCCCGCCGAGACCACGATGGCGCAGGCGGCCATGGACACCGCAAACCCGCTCAGGCCCAGCAGCATCAGCGGCTTTCGACCGTACTTGTCCGAGGCCTGGGCCCAGAAGGGCGACGAGAACGCCCACAACAGGGCCGACAGCGAGAACACCCCCGCCACCAGGAAGTCCGGAATGCCGATGGAGCGCCCGATGGCCGGCAGCACCGAGATCATGCCGGTATTGCCCATGGCCGTGACCAGGGACACGCAGAAGATGATGGCGAAGGACTGCTTCGGCAGACCTCCCGGGGCGGCGAGGGTCTTTTCCATGGGCCTAGGCTGTTAAGCCGCGCCGGGCCGGTGCGCAAATCTAGATGTCCTTACGACGCATTAAGCATTCCGCCCGATGCTTTAGCCTGTTCGGCTCCCGGGGACGTCTTCCGCATGTTTCAGATCATCGGCATCGTGCTGCTGTTCGGCCTGGTCTTCGGCAGCTTCCTCATGTCGGGCGGCAGCCTGGCGCCGATCATCCACGCCGCGCCGCACGAACTGATGGCCATCGGCGGGGCCGGCGTCGCCAGCTTCCTGATCGCCAACTCCATGACCGTGGTGAAGGGCGCGGGCGCTGGCATGGGCAAGGTCTTCGCCGGTCCCAAGTGGAAGGCCAGCGACTATCGCGACCTGCTCTCCCTGCTGTTCCTGCTGACCAAGACGATGAAGTCCAAGGGCGTCATCGCCCTGGAAAGCCACATCGAGAACCCGCACGATTCGACGATCTTCTCGCGCTACCCGAAGATCATGAAGGACCACTTCGCCATCGACTTCATCTGCGACACCCTGCGGATGATGACCATGAACCTGGAGGATCCCCACCAGGTCGAGGATGCGATGGAGAAGCAGCTCGAAAAGCACCACCACGAGGCCCTGGCCCCGGCCCACGCCATCCAGTCCCTCGCCGACGCCCTTCCGGCGCTGGGCATCGTCGCCGCCGTGCTGGGCATCATCAAGACCATGGGCGCCATCAGCGAGCCGCCGGAAGTCCTGGGTGAAATGATCGGCTCGGCCCTGGTCGGCACCTTCCTGGGCGTGTTTCTGGCCTACGGCCTGGTCGCGCCCTTCGCGACCCGGATCAACCAGATCGTCGAAGAAGAAAGCGCCTTCTACAAGATCATCCAGGCGGTGCTGGTCGCCCACCTGCACGGCAACGCCGCCCAGATCTCCGTCGAAATCGGCCGCGGCAACGTCCCCTCGGGTTCGCAACCGAGCTTCCTGGAACTCGAAGAAGCCCTCTCAGCCATCCCGAACGAGGCGTAACGCCTCCACAGCGTCACCGGCCAAGGCATAGACCCCAATCCGCAATTCATTCGCATTTGCGCGAATTGGGGTTCAATACCACTTCATCAAGCGGCTAAATCTGCGACGTCTCAGAGCGGCCGCAGCCGGTTCACATGGCCCATCTTGCGGCCAGGCTTGGTCTCGCGCTTGCCGTAGAGGTGCAGCCGCGCGTCGGGCTCACCGGCCAGCTTGGCCCAGTGATCGGCCTCTTCGCCCAGCAGGTTGATCATCTCCACCCGCGCCAGCGCCGCCGTCGGGCCCAGCGGCCATCCGGCCACGGCGCGGATCTGCTGCTCGAACTGGTCCACCTCGCAACCGTCCTGGGTCCAGTGTCCGGTGTTGTGGACGCGCGGCGCGATCTCGTTGACCAGCAGCCGTCCGTCGGCCAGCTCGAACAGCTCGATGCCGATCACGCCCACATAGTCCAGGCTGGTCAGGATCTGGTGGGCGATCCGCTCGGCCTGGGCCGCGGTGTCCGCGCTGACCTGCGCCGGCGCCATGGTCTGGCGCAGGACGCCCTTCTCGTGGTGGTTCTCACCCAGCGGATAGACCGCGATCTCGCCGTCGCAGCCGCGTGCGGCGATCACCGAAAGCTCGCGCACGAAGTCGGCGGGGGCTTCGACGATCACCGGCTTGCCGCCCAGGGCCGCAAAGGCGCGGCCGGCGTCGGCGGCGTGCTCCACCCACATCTGGCCCTTGCCGTCATAGCCGTCGCGGCGGGTCTTCATCAGCGCCGGCGCGCCGATCTGCTCCAGCGCCTGCGCCGCCTCCAGGATGTCGTCGGCCTTCGCAAACGCCACCGTCGGTGCGCCGGCCTCGTTCAGGAAGGTCTTCTCGGCCACGCGGTCCTGCGCCACCGCCAGCGCCTTCGCGCCCGGCGCCACGCGCACGCCCAGGGCCGTCAGCCGCTCAACTGCGCCCGCGGGCACGTTCTCGAACTCGAAGGTCACCACGTCGGCCAGCTCGGCCAGGGCCGTCAGGGCGCGGGGATCATCATAGGCGCCGACGATGGCGTGCGCGGCCACCCGCGCCGCCGGGCTGTCCGCCTCGGGCTCCAGGATCGCCACGTCGAAGCCCAGCCTCGCCGCCGCCAGGGCCAGCATCCGTCCCAGCTGGCCTCCGCCAAGGATGCCGATGGTCGAGCCCGGGGGAAGCGGCGTCATGCTCAGTCCTCGACCGTCTCGGCCACGCTGTCGGTCAGGGCCTTGCGGAACAGCGCCAGGCGCTGGGCCAGGGCGTCGTCGGACAGCGCCAGGATCTGCGCCGCCAGGAGCCCTGCGTTCTTGGCGCCAGGCTCGCCGATCGCCAGGGTGCCCACCGCGATGCCGCCGGGCATCTGGACGATGGAATAGAGGCTGTCGACACCCTTCAGGGTCTTGGACTCGATCGGCACGCCCAGCACCGGCAGGTCGGTCAGGGACGCCGTCATGCCCGGCAGGTGCGCCGCGCCGCCGGCGCCGGCGATGATCACCTTGAAGCCCGCGGCCTTGGCGCCCTTGGCGAAGGCGTACATCCGGTCCGGGGTGCGGTGGGCCGAGACCACCTTGGCCTCATAGGCCACGCCGAGCGCGTCCAGCATGTCGGCCGCAGCCTTCAGGGTCGGCCAGTCAGACCGGCTGCCCATGATGATGGCGACGGGCGCGGGCGAAGCGCTCATGAATTGGCCCCTTTCCGGAAAGGCGGGGAGTATAGGCGCCGGCTTTGCGCCCGCAACCAAGGACGGCTAGGATTCTTAATGGCCCGGCTTCCGGGTGATTCTGACGGAACAACGATCTGATGAAGGTCACCGGCGCCCGCAGCGAGACGTTCTCGGCGATCCGCAAGCGCGCCCTCGCCAAGGCGGGCGCCTACGCGACCGCCGCCGCGCCGGCGCCGGCGGACAAGACCGCCTTTCTGGGCCTGACCGAGGCGGACCTGACCCCGGCTGTCCAGCAGGCGGTCAAGACCTTGCTCACCGAGATCGACGACCTGCGCGGCGAGGTCTCGCGGCTGAAGGCTCGCCTCGCCGAGGCCGAGGAGCTGGCGGATCGCGACGCCCTGACCCCGGTGCTCAACCGCCGCGCCTTCGTGCGGGAGCTGGGCCGCATCCGCACCTTCGCTCAGCGCTACGGCTCGCCCGCCAGCCTGGTCTATTTCGACATCGACGGCTTCAAGGGCGTCAACGACCGCTATGGCCACGCCGCCGGCGACGCCGCCCTGCAGGCCGTCGCCGCGCGCCTGGCCGCCAATGTCCGCGAAAGCGACATCGTGGGACGCATGGGCGGCGACGAGTTCGCGGTCATCCTGGCCCAGGCCGATCGCGCCACCGCCGAGGCCAAGGCCCGGTCCCTGGCCCACGAGATCGAGAAATCGCCCATCGAGTTCGGCGACTGGACGGCCCCGATCCACATCTCCTACGGCGTGCGCGAGATCAGCCAGACCCAGGAGCCGGAAGAGATCGTCGCCGAGGCGGACGCGGCCATGTTCCTGCGCAAGCGCGAAGTCCGCGCGGGCTGAATCGCCTCAGGGCGCCGCAAAGATCTCGCCCGCCGCCGCCATCAAGGTTGAATAGTGCGACTGGCCGGTCAGGACCCGCACCTGTCGCCGCCCTGGATCTTGCGCCGCCAGGGCCTGGCTCATGCCCAGCGGCGCCCAGGTGTCGGCCGCCCCGTGCCAGAGGGTCATGGGCGCGCCTAGGCCGGCGAACCGGTCAGGCGGCGTGCGGACATAGGCGCGGAGATCCCGCCGGTAGCCGACCGCGCCCTGCCCCAGGCTCTGGTTCATCGCGGATGTCAGGATGCGGCGGAACTCCGCGCTGCGCGCCAGGCCGGCGTCTTCCCCCGCGGCGGAGGCGAACAGCTGGTCGAGCAACAGGTCCGGCGCGCCGCGCGCCACAAGACCCTGCGCCCAGGTCAGGACCCGGAACGCCATGGCGTTGTCCCTGGCCAGCCGGAAGACCGGGCCCCCCGCCATCTGGGGCAGGAAATCGCCAAGGCCCAGGGGCGCGGCGGGCGAGATCAGGTCCAGCGCGGGGTCGCGGTCGGAAAGCCTGAGCGCCACCTCACAGGCCACGAAGGCGCCAATGGAGAAGCCGACCAGCCGCAAGCCGCCGTCGGGCCAACGCCGCCGGATCTCCTGCGCCAGGTGGTCATAATAGCGCTCAGCCGAAAGTTCGGGGCGATCCCGGTTGCGGTCCGGGGCGAACAGGTCCGCGGGCAGCGGCGGCAGGAGCCCAAGCTCCAGCCGCGCGCCGGGCTGGCCATGGAAGTAGGCGGCAGGCCTCAAGCGATCAGCCCTAGGCGATGATGTCCGGGGTCAGCAGGTCCTTCAGACGCGCGATCTCGTCCTTCAGCAGCAGCTTCTTCCGCTTCAGGCGGCCGATCACCATCATGTCGGGCATGGTCATGGCCGCGATGGCCTGCACGGCCACATCCAGGTCCGCATGTTCCTGGATAGCCGTGTTGAGCCGGGCCCGGATCGCATCTTCGGGCTCGTCGGCCTGGTTCTCGTTCATACGCACGCCCCGCTACGCCAAGCTCAATGATGGGGAAACGTAACCGTTACGGCAAGCGGCGTGACACCCGGTTCAGGTGAGCGGCCCGGCCAGCCGCGCCAGGGCGTCCAGGGGCGCCGTGCGGCCCCAGGCGGCGGAGGCGGCTTCCAGGGCCGCCAGCGCCGGGACGCCGCCCTTGTGCTGGCCCACCAGGTCGGCGAGCGTCTCCATGAGCAGCCGTTCGGCGTGCAGTTCGGCGGCCTTGATGTCCTCGCGCAGGGCCAGGCGGGCGCCCGCGTCCACGGGCGCGAAGTCCGCCTTCAGCCGCCGCCGCACGGTGCGGATGGGCGACAGCACCTCGGCCTCCCAGGCCTTGGCGAGCGCCGCGCCCTTGGCCAGCACCTCGGCCGGCGGGCCCTCGGCCCAGATCGCCCAGAGCAGGAAGGGCGTGTTCTGGCCGTGGGCGTCCTGCAGGGCCAGGCAGGCGTCCGGCACGTCCGGCCGGGCATAGGCTTCAAGGGTCCAGGACCAGATCGACATCAGGCGTCTCCCGCGACAGGGCCCACGTCCTGGCCCCAGCGCTTCACGCCGCGCCAGGACAGGCCGAACAGATCCAGCGACCGGCCGACCGACTGGTCAACCATCTCCTCCAGCGACTGGGGCTGGGCGTAGAAGGCCGGCAGGGGCGGGGCGATCACCGCGCCCATCTCCGCCAGCCGCACCATGGTGCGCAGGTGGCCCAGGTGCAGGGGCGTCTCGCGCACCATCAGCACCAGGGTGCGCCGCTCCTTGAGCGTCACGTCGGCGGCGCGGGTCAAAAGCGACGAGGTCACGCCGGTGGCGATCTCGCTCATGGTCCGGACCGAGCAGGGCGCGATGATCATGCCCAGGGTCGGGAAGGAGCCGGAGGCGATGGAGGCGCCGATATCGCCGGGCTTGTGCGACACTTCAGCGCGGGCCTGGACCTCCGCCAGGGTCAGCTTGGTTTCCTGAGCGACCGTGAGGGCGGCGGCCTTGGACAACACCAGGTGGGTCTCGACGCCCAACTCCTTGCAGGCGTCCAGCACGCGAAGCCCATAGATCACGCCGCTGGCCCCGGAAATCCCCACCACCAGGCGCTGTGGTTCGGGGCGATCACGTCCGGATTCGGCCATTAAGGATGCTCCCGCGCCTGCAAATCGGGCGCCCGGTTCGCCGGGGCCTCTGCAAAGATATGTGATCTGACAGGCCAGACCAGCGGGTGTTCACTTCGCAGGTCGTTCAATGGAAGGAGACTTGTAGTCATGGCCGTTGAAGCCCGCATCCGTAACCTCGGAACCCGCCACCAGACCCTGGACGAGGCGATCCGAGACGAGACGAACCGGCCGGCGTGCGACGATGTAAGGCTCCGAGAGCTCAAACGGCAAAAGCTGAAGCTCAAGGAAGAGATGGAGGCCCTGAAGGCCCGCATCCACTAGGTCCAGTAAAGGCCAGGCGCCCTCCCCCCGCGCGGCGGCGGGAAGGCGCCTAAGGGCCCATCAGTCCTCTTCGCCGTCCTCGTCGTCGTACAGGGGCTCTTCAGCCACATAGGGCTGTTCCGCCTGATCGAGGGGCACGCCGGTCTCAGAGGCCGGCTCCAGGGTCGGGCCGTCGACGATCCCGCGGCGGGCGTCATCCTTGGCCTTCCTTTCCGCCGCCTTCTTCACCACCGCGTCCAGCTCCAGCTGGGTGGCGAGACCGAGGGTCACGGGATCCACCGGCTTGATGTTGGCCGAATTCCAGTGGCTGCGGGTGCGCACCTGGTCGATGGTGGCCTTGGTCGTGCCGAGCAGGCGCGCGATCTGGGCGTCCGCCACTTCCGGGTGGTTGCGGATGAACCAGGCGATGGCGTCCGGACGGTCCTGGCGGCGCGACACCGGGGTGTAGCGCGGCGCCTTCTTCACCGGCTTAAGCAGCTCGGCATGCCGACTCTTTTGGGCTCGCATCCGGTACTTGTCGTTGTTCTGGGCGGCGTCCAGCTCCTCGCGGGACAGTTGGCCATTGGCGATCGGGTCGGCGCCGCGGATGTCGCGCGCCACTTCACCGTCGGCGATGCCCTTCACTTCAAGCGGGTGCAGGCCGCAGAAGTCAGCGATCTGATCGAAGGTCAGCGAGGTGTTGTCGACCAGCCAGACGGCGGTCGCCTTCGGCATCAGAATGTCGGTCATGGCGTGTTCCTAAAATGACGGCGCCCGGCCTTTCGGCCGGGCGGTGCATTAAGCGGGTTCTCATATAGGCCGGTTTGCGCCCAAGGAAAACGCAGAATCTGAAAGCCTTTACGCGCGGCGACGCCGCCCCGTCGAGCGGTAGGCCTTGGCCATGGTCACCCGCAGGCCCGGAACCCCGTGGCGGTCGAACATCATCAGCCAGTTGGCGATCTCCTCCATGGTCAGGCCATAGCGGGCCTGGGCGGCCTCCAGGGTGATCAGACCCGATCGGATGGCGACCACCAACTCGGCCTTGCGGCGCGGCACCCAGCGGTCGATGTCCGCGGGCGGAAGGTCCTCGGCCTTCAGCCTCAGGCCGAGCGGGCCGATCACCGACATGGGTGGGGGTGCGACGCGCTGTTCAGAAACGGACACGGTGGCGCAGCTCCATGAGGATGTCGTCCCGGTGTCCGAAGATGACGCCGACGAAGGCGGTCAGGGCGGCGAGCGCGACCAGCACCCAGGCCGAAAGGGTGACCAGCCGGTCGCCGCAATCGCGCCAGCGCCGGCCGCGGGCCGACCGCGGGGGGGCGGCCGGCCCGGGCCCGCTTACCGGTCCCGGCGACTGGAGAGGTCCCGGCCGGGGCGGCGGCGCGGACTGGGGCGAGGCGTCGTGGCGAACGCCCCTCAGTTCCGCGTCGAGCAGCACCCAGACTTCGCGCAGGCGGGCGGCAGTCTGGAAGGCGGTGGTTTCGCCATCGAAGGCGGCCAGGCGGATGGAGGCGACCTCGTCCTCGATCTGCGGCCGCAGGGCCTGGACGCCGTTATAGGCGTAGAGCGCGCCCAGCTCGATCACATGGGCGCAGGCGTTCAGCACCCGCCGCGGGGGCTCATCGGCCACCCCATCGACGATCACCACCCGCCCGCGCACCGTCTCATGCAGCAGGGCCAGGCCCGCCAGGGCCCGGTTGGACGGGATCCAGGTCTCGCTGACCTCCGCGGACCTGAACCAGCCGGCGCTGAACTCCAGCACCCGCTCGGCGAACACGTCGACCACGCAGTACTCGATGACCTTCTGGTTATAGCCCCGGTATTGGAGCCGCTCGCAGAAGAACAAGGGGTTGCGCGGGAACACGGGGCTCACGCGGTGCAGGGGGAAGGGAATGACCTTGTCCGCCGCCGCGCTCACGAGGCGCCGCCCCCGGGACGCAGGCCGCGGGGCTGCAGCGCCTCCAGCAGGCGCCCGCGCTCGATCCGCACCGTATAGGAGGCGCCCGGACCGGCGGAGAGGACGCCGTTCTGCTCCAGGAGCCGCAGCTTACGCCGCACGGTCTCGCGCGGGATCCCGGTCATGTTGGCGATACTGAAGGCCGAGAGGCTGGCCTGGACCTCGGCCAGGGAGACCACCCCGCCGTGCGAGGCCTCGTTCACCGCCTCGGTGGCCGCGGCCAGGATGAAGGCCATGTAGACGAAGACGGCGTCGGAATCGTTGCCGCACCGCCGCCGCCAGGTCAGGGTCAGGTGAAAGAGCAGGCTGGCGTTGTGGTGAAACTCATAGGCCCTGGAGCCATCGTGGCGCGAGAGAAGGCCGTGCGTCGGCCCGAGTTCCGACAGCGCATTGAAGCCCATGACAACTCATCCCTCGCGAGAACTTTTCCCGTCTCGCGAGAAACCCGGATTGGGTATGCGTGGCAATAGGCTCGGCGCCCAACTTGGACAGATTGTCGCTCACAGTGAGCAGAATCAGGCTTTCGAAGCTAATTTTCTCAAGTACGCGGCGCCGCCGTATAAGAATTCCATAGGGATCGACCTGCCTATCGCCGCTTCCGGCGATACTGTCCCAGCCGCAAGCGCACCAAATATTGTGCGGCGACTCTTATGGCCAAGCTTGGCGCTTTGGGAAAGGCGCCACTTCTGGCGCCTGACCTCAAGTATGATCTGAACGACTTAGAAGAACGTCGTTCTTCGCATCCTCATCCCAGGGTCTGGCGACCCAGGATGCGCAGACCGTAACCGGCCGAGCCAGGCAGGACGGTGGAGGAGTTGGAGAGCAGGGTGATGTCGCGCACCCCCAGGTCGACCAGGATCTGGGCGCCGACGCCGTAGTCCCGCAGGACGTTGGCGCCGTGGTCCACATTGGCGCCGGCGCCATAGCGCTCGGACAGCCAGGCCGGGTTGCTGTCGCGGATGAACACCGCGACACCTGCCCCGTCATAGTCGGCGATGGCCTGCAGGGCGGCGGGCACATAGTCCCGGCGCGCCTCCACATGGCCCAGCATGTCGGCGGCGAAGTCGACGCGGTGCATGCGCACCAGGGTGGGCTTGTCCGCCTCGATCCGGCCCTTGGTCAGGACCACGTGCTCGGTGCGGTCCAGGATGTTGCGATAGATGACCATCCGGAACTTGCCGCCGAAGGCGGACTCGAACGGGGTCTCCAGCACCCGCTCCACCTGGCGCTCGGTGCGCCGGCGATAGGCGATCAGGTCGGCGATGGTGCCGATCTTCAGCCCATGCAGCTGGGCGAAGCCGACCAGGTCGGGCAGGCGGGCCATGGACCCGTCGTCCTTCATGATCTCGCAGATCACGCCGGCGGGGTTCAGGCCGGCCAGGCGGCTGATGTCCACGGCGGCTTCCGTATGGCCGGCGCGCACCAGCACCCCGCCGTCGCGGGCGACCAGCGGGAAGACGTGGCCGGGGGAGACGATGTCGTCCGGGCCCTTGGTCGGGTCGATGGCCACGGCCACGGTGTGGCTGCGGTCATGGGCCGAGATGCCGGTGGTGACCCCTTCCTTGGCCTCGATGGAGACGGTGAAGGCGGTGCCCATGCCCTCGCGGTTCTCCGCGGCCATGGGGGGCAGGCGCAGGGCGCGGGCGCGCTCCTGGGTGATCGACAGGCAGATCAGGCCGCGGGCGAAGCGGGCCATGAAGTTGATCTGGTCCGGCGTCGCGAACTGGGCCGGAATGATGACGTCGCCCTCGTTCTCGCGATCCTCGGCGTCGACCAGGATGTAGGGCCGGCCGTTGCGGGCGTCCTCGATGATGTCCTCGATGGGCGAGATCGCCGAGCGGACGGCGTCCTCGGCCGATTGGGAGATCGTCATCTGGGCCTTCCTTTACTGCTGCGCGGCCAGGCGCATCTTGGCGAACTCCAGCACCTGCTGGCCGACGGTGGCCAGCTGCCAGGCGTCCTTCGGATCGACGGGCTCGCCGTCGGGGCCGAAGGAGGAGGAGGTCGCGTTGAACGCCGCGCCATACGGCGTCGGCCAACCCCGCAGGGCATGTATGACCGACCGCAGGGTGGTCAAGGAGGTTCCCGCCGCCTGCCAGCCGTTGGCGGTGATGATGCAGCCCACGGCGCGGTCGGTGAAATAGGGCCGCTCGTCCTTGGCCAGGGCCTCCAGGGTGTCGAGGGCGTTCTTGATCACGCCGGAGATCGAGCCGTGATAGCCGGGGCTGGCGACAATGACCCCGTCGGCCATGCGCACCGCCTCGATCAGCTCCAGCTGCTCCGGGGTGGTTTCAGGCGCGGATGGGTTGAAGATCGGCAGCCTGGCCAGGAACTCGCCGCCCAGCAGAGTGGTCTCGGCGCCGTCGGCTTCCGCGGCCCGCAGGGCGACCAGGAGCGCGCGCTCGGTGGAGGAGCCGGGACGGATGGTCCCTCCGATGCCGATGATCTTCGGCCGGCGCGCGCTTGAGGTCATTCCTGCTCCTCGAATACCTTCTTCAGCTCGGTCTTGAGGATCTTGCCGTTGGCGTTGCGAGGCAGGGTCTCAGGCCAGAAGGCCACCTTGACCGGCACCTTGAACGCCGCCAGCCGCTGCCGCACCCAGTCGCGCAGCTCGGCCTCGGTGGCCGAACCGCCCGATTTCAGGTGCACCACGGCCGCCGGTTCCTCACCGAGCGTCTTGTGGGGGACGCCGACCAGGGCGGCGTCCATGACGTCCGGATGGTCGTACAGCACATTCTCGACCTCGACGCAGTAGATGTTTTCACCGCCCCGGATCAGCATGTCCTTGGCCCGGTCGATGATGAAGCAGAAGCCCTCCTCATCCACCCGGGCCAGGTCGCCAGTGCGCAGCCACCCGTCCTTGAAGGTCTCGGCGGTGGCCTCGGGCTTGTTCCAGTAGCCCTTCACCACGTTGGGACCCTTGACCCACAGCTCGCCGACCTCGCCGACGGCCAGCTCTGTCGCGCCGTCGAGGCTCAGGATCTTCATCTCGCCCGTAGGGGCGGCCGGTCCGCAGGACTCGGGGCGCACCTCATAGTCCTTGCCCAGGTGCGAGGCGAAGGTGGCCGAGGTCTCGGTCATGCCCCAGCCATTGCCCGGCAGGGAGCCGGGGAAGGTCTCGACGATCTTGCGCACCAGCTCCGGCGCCGAGGGCGCGCCGCCATATGTGACCTGGTTCAGGGAGGACAGGTCGAACCGTTCGCGGGCCGGATGCTCGATCAGCTGCCAGGCGATGGTCGGCACCCCGCCGGTGGCGGCGACCTTCTCGCGCTCGATCAGCCGCATGCCCTCCTCCGGCTCCCACTTGCGCATGAAGACCAGCTTGCCGCCGGCGTTCACCGCTGGCGACAGGGTCGCGTGGCACCCGGTGGCGTGGAACAGCGGCACCACCAGCAGGGTCACCCGCTGAGGCGCGGTCAGGGGATCGACCTCCGGCGGCTCCTCCCCGCGGCGCAGGAAGTTGCGGGCCGCGGCGATGCCGCTGGCCATGATGTTGGAGACGATGTTGCGGTGGGTGCCGAGCGCCCCCTTGGGCTTTCCCGTCGTGCCGGAGGTGTAGAAGATCGTCGCGTCGTCCTCCGGCTCCAAGGCCACGTCGGGAATGGGCGCGTCGGGCAGGTTGGTCCAGGCGTTCACCGGGCCGATCACGTCCTCCAGCCGCCGCACGATGGCGGGGGGCTTAGCGCCGGCCGGCAGGCGCGAGACATAGGCGCGCACGAGGTCCGGACAGTTGGCCAGGTGGTCGCCCAGGCGCTCCATCCGCTCGGCGTCCATCAGCACCACCTTGGTCCCGGAATCGGTCAGGCCGTATTCCAGCTCCGCGCCGGTCCACCAGGCGTTCAGCGGCGTGACGATCGCGCCCACCAGGGCGGCGGCGAAGAAGGCCACCGGAAACTCCGGCAGGTTGCGCATGATCACGGCGACCCGGTCGCCCTTGCCCACCCCGTCGGCCTGCAGCTGGCGGGCCAGCGTCAGGGTGGCGCGGGCGAAGGCGTCGAAGGTCGCGCGCTCATCCTCGTGCACCATGAACTCGCGCGGCCCAAAGGCGCGACCGTTCAGGAACACCTCGCGCAGGGTGGCCGGCGCGTTCTTCCAGGTGCGGGTGGGAATCCCGCGGATGACCTTCTCCTCCATCTCATAGCGCTGGCCCGGCGCGGTCAGGCGGGCGTGGGCCTCGGCGATGGTCATGGCGGGCCAGGCGGCGGTGTCGGCGGGCATTCGGCGTCCTTGAAATGCTCGATATCGAAAATGGCGGCTTTAAATGCAGAGGGCGGCCCCGCGAACGGCGCCGCCCTCCTCAGTTAAGCTTGGTCCGGCGTCGCCGGGAAGCCTCAGGCGTCGGCCTTGCCCCGCTGGGCGGCGTAGGCTTCCTTGATCTCGGTCAGTTCCTTGGCGTAGCGGGCCTGGGCTTCCTCGCGCAGCTTCGGGATGTGGTAGTTCGGGAACAGGTCGTTGTCCGGCCGATAGTCCTTGAGCACCTGCTTGGCCAGGGTGACCTTGTGCACCTCGGTCGGCCCGTCGGCGATGCCCATGACCAGCGAGCTGGTGACCATGTGCATGAAGGGCATTTCGTTGGAGACGCCCAGCGCGCCGTGCAGGTGGGCGGCCTTGGTGGCGATGTCGTTATAGACCTTGGGCATCGCGACCTTGATGGCGGCGATGTCCTTGCGGACCATGTTGTAGTCCTTGTGCTTGTCGATCAGCCAGGCGGTGCGCAGCACCAAGAGGCGGAAGCTTTCCAGGGCGATCCAGGAATCGGCGATCTGCTCCTGCACCATCTGCAGGTCCGACAGTCGGCCGTCGCGGGTGGTGCGCGAGACGGCGCGGCGGCACATCAGATCCAGGGCGTGCTTGCAGGCGCCGACGGTGCGCATCGCGTGGTGGACCCGGCCGCCGCCCAGGCGAACCTGGGCGATGACAAAGGCCGCGCCGCGCTCGCCCAGCAGGGCGTCGTAGGGGACCCGCACATTGTTGTAGCGGACATAGCCCTCGTTACCGCCGCCGATCTCGCCGCCCGCGCCCACGGCCACGTTGCGGATGATCTCCACCCCGGGGGTGTCGGTGGGCACCAGGAAGATCGAGGTGCGCCGGTAGGGGTCCTTGGCGTCCGGATCGGTGATCGCATAGACCACCAGCACCTTGGCCCACTTGGCGTTGGTCGAGTACCACTTCTCGCCGTTGATCACCCACTCATTGCCGTCCAGCACGGCGCGGGTCTTGAAGGTCAGCGGATCGGAGCCGCCGGTGGGCTCGGACATGGAGAAGGCCGAGCGGATCTCGCCGTTCAGCAGCGGCCAGAGGTACTGTTCCTTCTGCTTGTCGGTGCCGTAGTGGGCGATGATCTCGGCGTTGCCCGTGTCCGGCGCCTGGCAGCCGAAGATGGTGGGGGCCAGGCCGTTGCGGCCCAGCTTCTCGTTCATCAGGCCGAGCTTGAGCTGGCCATAGCCCTGGCCGCCGAGCTCCGGACCCAGGTGGCAGGCCCACAGGCCCTGCGCCTTCACCTTCTCCTGCAGCGGCCGGATCAGCTTCTCGCGGCCGATGTGGCCGTGGGCGACGATGCCGAGGTGGCTGATCGGCTCGACCTCCTCGCGCATGAACTCCTCGATCCAGTCGAGCTTCTTCTGGAACTCCGGATCCGTCTCAAAATCCCAAGCCATGACGACCTCCCATATCGCGCCGTTGAATCGGCAAAATTTAGAAAACTGGGTATGCAATGAAGCGCATGCATCCCAAAAAGCCTCGACCCGCCAGCCCCTTAAGCTTTCGGATCATACCCTAGTATCAAACCGTCGTTTGAAATGCGCAACGCTAGGGAAGCCGGAAAATCCACAAAATCGGCGCCGGCCCGTACCTGATCATTGAAAACTTGCGCGCCTTGGCCTCACCTCGCGGCCAACAAGACGAACAGGGAAGGAAGCCCCATGACCAAGCCCGAAGCCCTGGGCTTCTCCAGTGAACGCCTGCGCAAGCTCGACGCCTTCCTGGCCGCCAAGTACGTGGAGCCGGGCCTGATGCCCTGCGCCCAGGTGCAGATCGTGCGCAAGGGCCAGTTGGTCCACCAGACCGTGCTGGGCCACGCCGACCGCGAGCGGGGCCTGAAGGCGGCTGAGGATACGGTCTATCGCATCTATTCCATGACCAAGCCGATCACGAGCCTGGCCTTCATGATGCTGGTGGAGGAAGGCGCCGTGGCGCTGGATGATCCGGTCGCCCGCTTCATCCCGGAGTGGAAGGCGCTGGGCGTCTACGCGGCCGGGACCGGCCCCTATATGTCGACCCCGCCCGCGCGGCCCATGCAGATGGTCGACCTGCTGCGCCACACCTCGGGCCTGACCTACGATTTCCAGAGCCGGACCAACATCGACGCGGCCTATCGCAAGGCCAAGATCGCCCAGATGCATGGCCCCCTGGACTTCGACGGCACGGTGGCCGAGCTGGCCAAGATCCCCCTGGAGTTCTCGCCGGGCGAGGCCTGGAACTACTCCATCTCCACCGACATCCTGGGGATCCTGGTGGAGCGCATCTCGGGCCAGAGGTTCCAGGATTTCCTGGCGCAGCGGATCTTCAAGCCGCTGGGCATGACCGAGACCGGCTTCCAGGTCCAGGAGCATCAGCGCGCCCGGTTCGCCGCCTGCTACAACGCCGTCCCCGGCGGCCTGAAGCTGCAGGACGACCCGGCCACCAGCGCCTATCACAACACGCCCAGCTTCCACTCGGGCGGCGGCGGTCTGGTCTCCACCGCCCACGACTACATGCGATTCTGCAAGATGCTGGCGAACGGCGGCGAACTGGATGGCGCCCGGCTGATCGCGCCGCGCACCCTGAAGCTGATGGCCTCCAACCACCTGCCCGGCGGCCAGGACCTGACCCATCTGTCGCGGTCGCTGTTCTCCGAGGCCACCAACGCCGGGGTCGGCTTCGGCCTGGGCTTTGCGGTGACCTTCGATCCGGTCAAGGCGATGATGCCGTCCAGCCCCGGCGAGTTCTATTGGGGCGGCGCGGCCTCCACCGCCTTCTGGATCGATCCGGTGGAGGACATCGCCGTCGTCTTCATGACCCAGCTGATGCCCTCGTCGACCTATCCTATTCGGCGGGAGCTGCGGACCCTGGTCTATTCGGCGCTGATGGAGCCGAACCAATAAGCGCCTCGCGGGAGGCCTCGGCCGCGGCTTCGGCGGCCTCGGTCTCCTCGACGCCTCCGGGCAGGCTCTGGCCCAGGTCGGGGACCTCCCCGCGGGGCGTGGTGTCCAGCAGCCGCGCCTTGCGCCACGGCCCCCAGCGGTACCAGGACGTCGACATCAACAGGAGGGCGCCCGCGCCCACGGGGAAGCTCCACCAGATGGCGTTGGCGCCCAGGTGCGGCTCCAGCAGCATGGCGAAGGGGATGCGGATCACCCAAAGCGCGATCAGCATGGCCACCAGCGGCGGCGTCACCGAGCCGGTGGCGCGCACGATGCCCGACAGGACAAACGACACCCCCATCGGGATGAAGGCCCACAGCACGATCGAGTTGATGTGGATGGCGATGGGGATCGAGGGGCTGCCCGCCGGCAGGAACAGCCGCATGACGATGGGCTCGATCACATAGATGATCAGGATCGGCCCGGCGCTGAGCGCCGCGGCGTAGCCCGACCCGATCAAGGCCACGCGGTCCACCCGGTCCATCCGGCCCGCGCCGACGTTCTGGGCCGCCATGGACGACACCGCCATGCCCAGGGCCATGGCCGGCATTTGGACATAGTTCCACATCTGGATCGCCGCGCCGTAGGCGGCCGCGGTCTGCGAGCCGTAGCCGTTCACAAACCGGGTCATGATCAGGGCCGCGCCGGAGACCACCAGCATCTGCATGCCCATGGGCAGGCCCTTGGTGACCAGGCTGCGCATGATGGTGAGATCAGGCTTGAGCAGGGGCCAGTCCTGGCGCTTCAGGATCAGGATCGAGTCCTTGCGCCACAGCCAGGCGATGATCAGGCCAAGCGTGATGGTCTGGCTGACCAGGGTGGCGGTGGCCGAGCCGGCGATCCCCATCTGTGGGAACGGGCCGATGCCCAGGATCAGCAGCGGGTTGAGGGTCACCTCCATCGCCACGGCGAACAGCGAGAAATAGAACGGGGTGCGTGAATCCCCCGTCCCCCGCTGCGCCATCTGGATGAAGGAGAAGAAGTACATGAACGGGATCGCCATGAAGATGACGCGCAAATAGATGATCGCGTCGATCTTGGCGTCCGGCGGGGTCTGCATGGCCGTCAGGATGGCCGGGGTCAGGGTGTAGCCTAAGAGGCCCACCAGCATGGACACGCCCAGGAAGAAGACGATGGCCGTGCCGATCACCCGCTTGGCCAGCGACCGGTCTCCGGCGCCGATGGCCTGGCCGATCATCAGGTTGGCGGCCATGGTGATGCCGAACACGGCGCCCAGCATCAGGAAGAAGATGGTGTTGGCGTTGGTGGTGGCGGTCAGCGCCGCCGGCCCCAGGGCGTGACTGACCCAGACCGCGTTGGCGGTGCCGTTCATCGACTGCAGCACATTGGTGCCCAGCACGGGCAGGGCGAACATCACCAGGGTCCGGCCGATGGGACCGGTGGTCAGGTCCGGCATGCCGCGTCGACCACCAGGACCGCCGGGACGCATGCCATGGGGACCGCCCGGGCCGGGGGCGGCCGCTTCCTGCTTTACTGACGCGTTCAATCCCGTCCCCTTGCCGGCGCAGGTGCGCGCCACCCGAGGTCCGCGCACGTGATCGGCTAAATGTCCGCGGCGCGGCCGACTGCGCTTCGGATATGCGAAGGCCGGGCCGACGCTAAGTCTAGGCGCCCGCCCCTGTGGCCTCAAGCACGGGCGTTGCGAAAAAGCGTCCCACGGCTCTGCGGGGGCGTGGGATTTGAGCGCGGCCCCCAGACCTGTTAATGCCGCTAGCCCCTGGAAATCAGGTGGCAAAACCGTCGCCATCGCTTACGAAAGTCGGCATGAAAGTTCTGATCACCGGCGGCGCCGGGTTCATCGGGTCCGCGGTCGTGCGCCGCGCTGTCGCCGAGGGCCTGGAGGTCGTCAACCTGGACGTCCTGTCCTACTCGGCGAACCTGGAGAACGTGGCGAGCGTCGCGGACTCCCCGCTCTACGCCTTCGAGCAGGCCGACATCTGCGACGGCGAACGGGTCAAGGCGATCTTCGCCAAGCATCGCCCCGACGCAGTGATGCATCTGGCCGCCGAGAGCCACAACGACCGCGCCATCGACGGGCCGCTGGACTTCGTGCGCTCTAACGTCATGGGCACCGCCGTCCTGCTGGAGGCCGCCCGCGCGCATTGGCTGAGCCTGGAGGGCGCGGCCAAGGCGGCGTTCCGCTTCCACCACGTCTCCACCGACGAGGTGTTCGGGGCCCTGGGCGAAGAGGGCGCCTTCACCGAAGAGACCCCCTACGATCCCAATTCGCCCTATTCGGCCTCCAAGGCCGGCGCCGACCATCTGGTGCGCGCCTGGGGCCGCACCTTCGGCCTGCCGGTGGTGATCACCAACTGCGCCAACAACTACGGCCCGTTCCAGTTTCCGGAAAAGCTGATCCCGACCGTGGTGCTGCGCGCCATGGAGGGCAAGTCGATCCCGGTCTATGGCGACGGCCGCCAGGTCCGTGACTGGCTGCACGTGGACGACCACGCCGACGCCCTGCTCACCGTCCTGCGCAAGGGCCGACTGGGCGAGACCTACTGCATCGGCGGCGACTCCAACCTGCGCAATATCGAGATCATCAAGATCCTCTGCGCGCACCTGGACAAGCTGGCGCCGGCCAACGTCAAGCACGAGACCCGCATCGAGTTCGTGGCCGACCGTCCGGGCCATGACTTCCGCTATTCCATCGACGCCTCCAAGCTTAAGCAGGAGCTGGGCTGGGAGCCCAGGACCCCCCTGCCGGAAGGCCTGGAGGACACCGTGCGCTGGTACGTTGAGAACCGCGCCTGGTGGCAGGGCATCCGTGAGCGCGGCTTCCACTCCGAGCGCCTGGGCCTTACCCCCGCATGAGCCTGCGCATCCTGCAGTTCGGCGCGACCGGGCAGCTGGCGCGCGAGATGCTGGCCCGCGCCAGCGCAGGCGTCGAGGTGACCGCCCTGTCCCGCGCTGAGGTCGACCTGACGGAGCCCGACGCCATCGCCCGCGCCATCGGCGAGGCCGGCGATATCGACCTGGTGCTGAACGCGGCCGCCTACACCGCCGTCGACAAGGCCGAGAGCGAGCCGGACCTGGCCTATGCGGTGAACGCCTGGGCGCCCCAGGCGATGGCCAAGGCCTGCCAGGCCCGCGGCGTTCCCCTGGTTCACATCTCGACCGACATGGTGTTCTCCGGTGAGAAGGCCGGCCCCTATCTGGAGACCGACGCCCCGGCCCCCCTGCACGTCTATGGCGCCTCCAAGCTGGCCGGCGAGATGGCGGTGCTGGACGCCTGCGACCGCGCGGTCGTGGCCCGGGTCTCATGGCTGTTCTCGGCCTTCGGCCAGAACTTCCTGCAGATGATGCTGAAGCTGGCCCAGACCCAGCCCAAGCTGCGGATTGTCGACGACCAGCGCGCCCGGCCCACGGCCAGCGGCGACGTGGCCGCCTTCCTGCTCAGCCAGGCCCAGCGCCTGGCCGCGGCGCCCAAGGGCGCGCGCGAATGGGGCCTGCTGCACCTGGTCAATGACGGCGAGGCCAGCCGCTATGAAATGGCCCAGGCGATCTTCGAGCTGGCCTGGGCTGGCCGCGCTGCGCCGGTCATGGAGCCGGTGCCGACCTCGACCTTTCCCACCCCGGCGCGCCGGGGCCTGAACTGCGTTCTCGACGCCGGCCGACTGAAGTCGGTCTATGGCCTGTCCCTGCGCCCCTGGCGCGAGGCCCTCGAGGACGCCATCGCCGACCTGACGCCCGCGGAGGCCTGAATTCCATGAGACGCGGCATTGTCCTGGCCGGGGGATCCGGCACCCGCCTGCACCCGCTCACCCTGGCGGTCTCCAAGCAGCTTCTGCCCATCTACGACAAGCCGATGATCTACTATCCGCTGTCGGTGCTGCTGCTGGCCGGCACGCGCGAGATCCTGATCATCACGACGCCGGAAGACCAGGCGGGCTTCAAGCGCCTGCTGGGCGACGGCTCCCAGCTGGGCGTGCGCTTCGAATACATCGTCCAGCCCAGCCCTGACGGCCTGGCCCAGGCCTATATCCTGGGCGAGGAGTTCGTGAACGGCGACCCCAGCGTGATGATCCTGGGCGACAACATCTTCTTCGGCCAAGGCTTCTCGCAGATGCTGCGTTCGGCCGACGCGCGCACCGACGGGGCCACCGTGTTCGGCTACCAGGTGCACGATCCGGAGCGCTATGGCGTCGTCGAGTTCGGCGAGGCCGGCAAGGTGCTCAGCATCGAGGAAAAGCCCAAGGCGCCGAAGTCCAACTATGCGGTGACCGGCCTCTATTTCTACGACGGCAAGGCCAGCGAATACGCCAAGACTCTGAAACCCTCGGAGCGGGGCGAACTGGAGATCACGGCCCTGAACCAGGTCTATCTGGACGCCGGCCAGCTGAACGTCGAACTGCTGGGCCGCGGCTTCGCCTGGCTGGACACCGGCACCCATGACAGCCTGATCCAGGCCGGCGAGCTGGTGCGCACCTTTGAGCAGCGCCAGGGCCTGCGGATCGGTTGCCTGGAAGAAGCCGCCTATCGCATGGGCTTCATCGACCAGGCCCAGCTGGCGGACCTGGGCCGCGCCCAGGCCAAGAGCGAGTACGGCCGCTATCTGCGCCAGATCGCCGAGCGCCCGCCGGGCGTCGACGAACCGGGCGAGTAGGCCGGGATCAGGTCCCGGCCAGGCGACTGCGCGTGCGTCCGTAGGCCAGGTAGACGATCAGGCCGACGCCGTTCCAGACGAAGAACAGCACCTGGGTCACCGCCGCGAGGCTGGTGAACAGGTAGACGCAGCCCAGCACCGCCAGCGGCCCGACCAGGAACCACAGCGGCGTCTTGAACGGGCGCTCCAGGTCCTTGCGCTGCACCCGCAGCACCATCATGGCGATGGCCGTGGCGATGAAGGCCGCCAGCGTCCCGGCGTTGGCCACCTCGGCGATGAACTTCAGCGGCAGGAAACCGGCCATGGCCGCGGCGCAGACCCCGGTCAGGATGGTCACGGCGGCCGGCACGCCCCGGCTGTTCACCGCCGACAGGCTCTTGGGCAAGAGGCCGTCACGGGACATGGCGAAGAACACCCGGCTCTGGCCGAACATGAAGGCCATGATGACGGTGGGCAGGGCGATGACCGCGGCGGCGGCGATCAGCACCGCGGCCATGGAATGACCGTGCTCGCGCAGGATGAAGGCCAGGGGCTCGCCGGACTTGGCGAAGACCTCGAAGGGCGAAGCGCCCAGGGCCGCGGCGGCCACCACCATGTAGATGGCGGCGCAGACCAGCATCGAGCCGACGATGCCGATGGTCAGGTCGCGCGACGGGTTCTTGGCCTCTTCCGCCGCCGTGGAGATCGCATCGAACCCGTAGAAGGCGAAGAAGATCACCGCCGCCGCCGCCATGACGCCGCGCTTGACCCCGTCGGCGTCCACATGGGCGTTGAAGCCATAGGGCATGAAGGGCTGGAAGTGCCCGGCGTTGAACTCCGGGAGGGCCAGGATGACGAAGGCCGCCAGGGCGATGACCTTGAAGATCACCAGGTAGAAGTTGATGGTCGCGCTCTCCCGCGTGCCCACCAGCAACAGGCCGGTGACCGCCAGGGTGATGACCACCGCCGGCAGGTTTACGAGGCCGGGAACATCCCCCCAAGGGCCGGCGGCCAGCGCGGCGGGCAGGCCCCAGCCGTGGCTGACCAGGAAGCCCTGGGCATAGCCGGACCAGCCGACCGCCACGGTGGAGCAGACCACGGTGTATTCCAGGATCAGGCTCCAGCCGATGATCCAGCCCACCAGCTCGCCCATGCCAGCGTAGGAATAGGTGTAGGCCGAGCCCGCCTGGGGCATCAGGGTGGCCATCTCGGCGTAGCAGAGCGCGGCGAAGGCGCAGACCGCGCCGGCGACGGCGAAGGACAGGATCACCGCCGGACCCGCCTGGCCCGCGCCGACCCCGATCAGGGTGTAGATGCCGGTGCCGATGATCGCGCCCACGCCCAGGGCCGTCAGGTGCGGCCAGGACAGGGTCGCCTTCAGGCGATGCTCGCCCTCGTGGTGATGCGGCGCAGAGATCGGCTTGCGCCGGGTGATGAAGCTCATCGGGATCGTCCCCCCAACTCCCAGACAGGGGCGGAGCATGAGCAGCGTTTCACGCCGCGGGCAAGGGGCCGATGCGAAAGGAACGCCCACCGAAACCGCCGGGCGGGGGCGCAAAACTTCTGTCTGGAGCCTAGGAGAGCGGAAATTCTCCCGCCTATTCCGGCCACAGCTCCTGGACGTCGCCCTTGCGGTTCAGGACCCGGACGGCGCGTTTGACCACGGTCAGCAGGCGGTCGCGGCGGGCGGCCTCGTCATACATCAGCGCCCCCTTGGCCAGGCCCTCCAGCAGGAAGCGGCCAAGGTCGCGGCTGGTCTGGAAGCGGGGGTCGGCGCCGGCCTGGGCCAGGGCCAGGAAACGGTCGCCCACCTGCAGACGGTCGAAGGCGGCCTGGGCGCCGGCCAGGCGCTCGCGCAGCATCTGGTCGGTGCGCGCGGCGGCCTCCAGCTCGGCGAAGGCCACGAAGGGGATTTCGTGCAGCAGCGACCAGTAGGCGTCGATGGCGTGTTCGGCGGCGTCGACGCCGGGGCCGGGCGGGCTGGCGGCCTGCTCGAACAGGCGGGCGCGCTCGACCTCGATATAGGCCACCGCGGCCTCGACCAGCTCTTCACGACTCGCGAAATGGTAGAGCATCGCGCCGCGCGTCAGGTTCGCGGCGTCCGCGATCATGGCGTTGGTGGCGGCGTGGTAGCCGACCTCGGCGAACAGCCGCATGGCGGCGTCAAGAATACGCGCGCGAGTTCGCCGAGACTTCGGCGTCTCCTTCGCAGGATAGGTACGGGCGTCCATAGGGACCTGATGTTACGTAAGGCTCGGGGAGGATGAGCCTGGGCAAATCCTTACTCCCTAAGGTGGCGACGCAAAAGGGCCTGCGACGATTTCACGAGACTGACATGCAAACAGCCTAACCGGCGGGCAGACAGATGCGCGCCAGGGAGGCCAACTTGGGCGAGGTCGCGTTACGCCGTTATCGGACGGTGTTCATTTCCGATGTTCACCTGGGCACCAAGGGCTGCCAGGCCGAGCTGTTGCTCGATTTCATCCGGCATGTGGAGTGCGACACGCTCTACCTGGTGGGCGATATCATCGACGGTTGGAAGCTGCGCAACGGCTGGTACTGGCCCCAGGCCCACAACGATGTCGTGCAGAAGATCCTGCGTCTGGCGCGCAAGGGCGTGAACGTCATCTATGTCCCCGGCAACCACGACGAGATGGTCCGCGACTTCTGCGGGGTCCATTTCGGGGGCGTGGTGGTGGCCCGCGACGCGGTGCACGAGGCCGCGGACGGCAAGCGCTATCTGGTGGTGCACGGCGACGAGTTCGACGGGGTGGTGCAGCACGCCAAGTGGCTGGCCCTGCTGGGCGACTACGCCTACCGGGCGCTGATCAGCGCCAACACCTTGTTCAACCGCGCCCGGCGCAGGCTGGGCTTCGGCTATTGGAGCCTCTCGGCCTTCCTGAAGACGCGGGTGAAGAACGCCCTCCAGTTCATCGAGAACTTCGAGGCCGCTGTCGCCGATGAGGCCCGGCGCCGGGGCGTGGACGGGGTGATCTGCGGCCACATCCACAAGGCCGAGATCCGCGACATCGACGGGACCGCCTACATCAACGACGGCGACTGGGTGGAAAGCTGCACCGCCCTGGTGGAACATGCGGACGGCCGGTTCGAGATCCTGGAATGGGCCAAGATCCGCTCCTGGTCGGCGATCGACCGCGCCATGAAATCCAGCCCCGCGGCTACGGACCTCGAGCCTGTAGCTGCGTGAAGTTGTTGACACTGCTCGCGCATTGACGGCAGGCTTACTGTCATGACCCTGCCGCCTTCGAAGTACGTCTCGTCCCTGCGTGACCGCCAGAAGGCGGAGACCCACGACCAGATCCTGCACGCCGTCGGGCGCAAGCTGGAGTCCGGCGGTTTCGAGGAGATCTCGTTCGCCGAGATCGCCGAGGAGGCCGGTGTGGGCGAGCGGACAGTCTATCGCCACTTCCCGACTCGTGAAGCCCTGATGGGCGCCTTCTGGGCCTGGCTGCAGACCCAGGCCGTGGCCCCGACCCGGCCCGCCAAGGCCCGGGTCCGCGACGCGGTGCGCGCCGCCCACGACGGCCAGAAGCCGATGCGCATCCTGGTGGCCACCGACGCCTGGGAGCCCCAGGTCAACGGCGTGGTCCGCACCCTGACCCGGGTGATCGCCGAAATGCGGGCCATGGGCCACACGGTCGAGGTGATCAGCCCCGACCAGTTCAAGACCTTCCCCTTGCCGACCTACAGCGAGATCAAGGTGGCCGTCGGCGCCTATGAGCCGGTGCAGGAGCGGTTCAAGGCCTTTGAGCCCGAGGCCATCCACATCGCCACCGAAGGCCCGATCGGCCTGGCCGCGCGGCGCATCTGCGTGGAATGGAAGCTGCCCTTCACCACCAGCTACCACACCCGTTTCCCGGAATATGTCTCGGCCCGCCTGCCCCTGCCGCTGGCCGCCGGCTACGCCTATATGCGCTGGTTCCACAAGCCGTCCGGGCGGCTGATGGTGGCCACGCCGACCATGCGCGACGAGCTGTCCCAGCACGGCTTCCGCAACATCACCGCCTGGTCGCGCGGCGTGGACACCGAGCAGTTCCACCCCAAACGGGACGACGAGCCGGATGTGTTCGCCGATCTGCCGCGGCCCATCTTCCTGTCCGTGGGCCGGGTGGCGGTGGAAAAGAACATCGAGGCCTTCCTCGGCCTCGACCTGCCCGGCTCCAAGGTGGTGGTCGGCGACGGCCCCCAGAAGGAGGAGCTCGAGGCCAAGTACCCGGAGGTGCGCTTCACCGGGGCCAGGTTCGGCGATGAGCTGGCGGCGCACTTCGCCTGCGCCGACGTCTTCGTCTTCCCCTCGCTCACCGACACCTTCGGCCTGGTGATTCTGGAGGCCATGGCGGCGGGCACGCCGGTGGCGGCCTATCCGGCGCCGGGTCCCATCGACATCATTCCGAACTCCGGCGCCGGCGTGCTGGCGTCCAGCGCCACCGAGGGCCTGCGCGAGGCCTGCCTTGAGGCCCTGAAGCTGGACCGCAAGCGGGTGCGCCAGTTCGCCGAGGGCTTCTCCTGGCGCGCCTGCGCCGAGGACTTCGTGCGCAACCTGCAGCCCTATCCGGAGCCGGAGAAGACCCGCTTCTGGCGCAAGCTTCGCCGTCTGGCCCGCGTGCGCCGGCGTCGTCCCGAAGCGGCCTAGAAAGGAATCGCGCGGCGCCCCAGCCTCGGGGCCATGCGCATCCTCGCCATCTCCGGCAGCCTGAGGGCCGCCTCCAGCAATTCGCGCCTGATCGAGGCCCTGCCCCGGCTCGCGCCCGCTGGCGTCGAGGTGGTGATCTGGCGCGGGCTTGAGGGCCTACCCTATTTCAACCCGGACCTGGACGTGGATCCGCCCCCCGCGCCGGTGGCCGAGCTGCGCCGCCAGATCGGCCTGGCCCAGGGCCTGGTGATCTGTTCGCCGGAGTACGCCCACGGGGTGTCGGGCGCGATGAAGAACGCCCTGGACTGGCTGGTCTCCAGCCTGGAGTTCCCGGCCATCCCCCTGGCCCTGATCAACGCCGCGCCCCGCGCGGTGCACGCCATCGCCCACCTGCGCGAGACCCTGGCCACCATGTCCGCCGCCTTCGTCGAGGAGGCCTGCGTGACCGTGCCGCTGCAGGGACGGGACCTGACCGCCGCCGACATCCCCGGCGCGCCGGGGATCGGCGACCTGCTCACCGACGCCATGGCCAGGTTCTGTAAGGCCCTGCCGGCCTTGCAGGCCGAGAGACTGTTCGGAAACGGGGCCTGAAAACGGAAATCGCCGCGGCCCCTAAGGACCGCGGCGCTCTCCTCGGACGCTGGGTGTGGGTCCAGCGAACCTTTGTGTCTGGCTTAGGCCGCGGGACGCGCCATCGGCGACAGCTTTTGAGCCGCCTGCTTCTGGGCGTCGTGCTGGCCGGCCGGCAGCGGGATCAGGCCCCGCGACTGCAGGTAGCCGCCACGACCCGTCGCCGCGTCGGAGACGAACTCGTTGACGAATTCCTGCAGGCCCTGGGTCACCCCGATATTGGCCTTCTTCACGTAGATGTAGAGCGAACGCGCCAGCGGATAGGAGCCGTCGGCGATGGTGTTCGGCGAGGGCTTCACGCCGTTCACCGAAGCGCCCTTGATCTTGTCCATGTTCTCTTCGAGGTAGGACCAGCCGAAGACGCCGAGCGAGCCCGGGGTCTTGGTCAGGGTGCCGACGATGGCGTTGTCGTTTTCGCCGGCGTCCACCCAGCCGTCCTTGCGGAGCGGGTCGACCAGTTCCTTGAACTTCTTCTCGTTGTCCGAGCGGATCGCGTCGGCGGTCGGGAACTTGCGCGCGCCGGCCTCGATGGCCAGTTCGACGAAGGCGTCACGGGTGCCGGACGACGGCGGCGGGCCGTAGACCAGGATGTTGTTGCCCGGCAGACCGGCGCCGACTTCGTCCCACGACTTGTAGGGGTTCGGGACGAACTGGCCGAAGCGCAGGACCTTGGCCGCCAGGCCCAGGTACAGCTGCTCGGTCTTGAAGGCGTAGTCCGCGCCGTCCTTGTCAGTGGCGATCACGATGCCGTCGAAGCCGATCTTGATCTGGACGATGTCCTTCACGCCCTTGGCGGCGCACTGGTCGAACTCGGACTTCTTCATCGGACGCGAGGCGTTGGCGATGTCCGGGAAGGCGTCGCCGGTGCCCGAGCAGAACAGCTTGATGCCGCCGCCGGTGCCGAGGCTTTCGACCTTCGGAGCCTTCTTGCCGGTCTTCTTGGCGTAGTTCTCGGCCACGCGGGTGGCGAAGGGGAACACCGTCGAGGAGCCGGCGGCCCAGACGTAGTCGCGGGCGGCCCAGGCGTCGGTGCCGGCGCCCATCAGGGCGGCGGCGGCCACACAGCCGAGCAGCGCCTTGGTTTGCTTGGTCTTCATGACAAATTTCTCCTGATCGCCCGGACTTAGAAGTCCAGCTGGGCGCGCATCTGGAACTGGTTGATCTTCACGTCGCGGCCGGGGCCGGGATTGTCGATGTCAGCGCTGGTGTAGTTGGCCTGCAGGCGGACATAGGCGGTCGGGTAGTAGTTGGCGCCCAGGGTCCAGCCCTTGTACTTGCCGGCGTCCTGCGACAGCGTCTTGCCGGCCGCGGTGGTGGCGGTCGAGTAGGCGTCGGTCAGGTCGGCGTAGTCGTAGCGGGCCAGCAGTTCCACGCCGCCCAGGCCACCGGCCGTGATCGGGTCGATGATCTTCGGACGACCGAATTCACCCTTGGCCGCGTCGTAGTTGCGGCTTTCGCCGGTCGGCCAGAAGCTGACGAAGGCGTAGCCCACCTTGACGTCCGGATCGCCGCCCGCGGCGACGGTCTTGAGGCGGTTCACCTTGATGTCGGCGTACTCGCCCTGCACCGAGAAGTTATTGTGAACCCAGGCGCCTTCGACGCCGTAGGTCACGTCCGTGTCGCCGATGGCGCCGGTGGTGTAGTAGCGGCCCGAGTCGCCATAGCCGGTGCTCGGACGGCCGGCGAAGCTGAAGCCGCTTTCGTCACCGTGGTTGCGGTAGCGGGCGAAGGCGCCGAGGTGGACCTTGTCCATGTCGGTGAGGATCGGGGCGTAGGAGCCGCGAACCGTGTAGCCGATCCGCTCCTTGGAGCCCGGATTGGCGCCGGCGGTGTTGTTCACGTCACCCGAATTCAGCGAGTTGCCCTGGATGGCGCCCGTGAGGGTCCAGTTCAGGCCGTTCGCCTTGGCGACGACCGAGGCCAGGTAGCTGTCCGGACCCATGTCGCCGTACGGACCGCGGTCCATGAAGCTCAGGAAGCGGGTGGAGGTCAGGTTCTCAAGGCCGGCGGCCTTGATGTTGCCGACCATGATCGAGGTCCACTCGTTCGGCTTGAACTCGATGACCACGTCGTCCCACGACCAGGCCCCGCCGTTCACAGCGCCGCCTTCGGCCTTGTAGGCGATGTAGTTGTTCAGCTTGCCTTCGACGCCCAGGAACGCCTGGCGGCCGCGGATGTTGGAGGTCTGATAGTCGGCCAGCGGCGCGACCCGGTCGACGTCCTGGAACACGTAGTCGATCAGCAGACGGCCACGGACCTTGAACTGCACATCGTCATTGGTCCATTGCGGCGCGCCCTTCCAGGCCACCGTCGTGTCCTGGGCGCTGGCGGCGGTGGCCGCGAGCGCGGACACGCAAAGCGCCGCCCCGGCGCAAAGCGCGGTCTTGATATTCATCTGTCAGGATCCTTGTTGGCTGTCCCCGTGAGCCTCTTCAGGCTTAGGCGGGGCTTAGCGACGTCCTGTGACGCTCCGGACAAACATCCATGACAGTCCGACTGCGGTTATGTGACAGTTTTTCCGCACAAGGACGGACAGCCTGGGCGCAAAGGCGCACAGGTTGCCATTTTTCATATAAAAATCAGAAAGTTGGCCAATCAAGGCCAGCGACCGGGCGACCACGGCCTAGCCGTGGCGCCGCGGTCACACCCGCCGGCTCAGAGCAGGCGGGCGCGGATGGTCTGGCTGAGCAGGTCGATCAGGGTGACGGCGACCACGATGACGATGGCGATGGCCGAGACCTGGGCGTAGGCGAAGCTGTTGAGGCTTTCGAACAGGGTCTGGCCGATACCGCCCGCCCCGATCAGGCCGAGCACCGTGGCCGAACGCGAGTTCGATTCAAAGCGGTAGAGCGCATACGAGCTCCACAGCGGCGCGACCTGGGGAATGACGCCCCAGACCACTTCCTGCAGCGGGGTCGCCCCGGTGGCGCGGACGCCTTCGACGGGACCGCGGTCGATGGATTCGACGGCTTCCGAGAACAGCTTGGCCAGCACGCCGCCGGTGTTGAGGGCCAGCGCCATCACGCCGGCGAAGGGGCCCAGGCCCACGGCGACGATGAACAGCATGCCGATCACCAGGTCGGGGACCGAGCGCAGCAGGTTCATGAACAGGCGCATCGGCTGCTGCAGCCAGGCTGGCGAGACGTTACGCGCGCAGGCGAGGCCAAAGGGAATGGCCAGCACCACGGCCAGGACAGTGCCCCACAGGGCGATCTGCACCGTCAGCCACATCTGGGAGACATAGAGCTTCCACAGGCCGAAGTCGGGCTTGATCAGCTCCTGGCCGAACTGGCGCATGTTCTCGGAGTTGGTGAACAGCATCGGCAGCCGGCGCATCTCCACCGGACCAAAGGCCACGATCAGCATGATGATGACGCCGCCCCAGACCAGGGCGTCGGGCGCACGCTGCATCAGGGTGCGGCTGGGCGGCGGCGGGACCGCCGCGGTGGAGGTCTGCGAGCTCATCAGGCGTCCGGATTGGTGGCGCGGTGCTGGGCGGCCTTGGCCTGGATCTCGGCCAGGGCCTTCTCGGCGGCGGCGATCTTGGCAGGGTCGCCGGAGCGGCGGGCGTCGACCAGGGCCTCGGCGGCCTCCATCTCGCGCACGGGATCCAGATAGCTGCCGTCGGCCGGGCGGAAGCCGCCATAGGCGAGGCCTTTGAGGACCTCGCGCTGCTTGTCGGCCTTGGGGCCGGTTCCGGTCCCGTAGGTCAGGAAGAACTGGCGCATCTTCTCGCGGATGGCCGGATCCAGGTCCTTGCGGGCGACGATGGAGCTTTCCGGCAGGGGCGGCGAGGACCAGATCACCTCGACCTTCTCGGCGATCTGCGGATTGTCGCGCTTGGCGAAGACCAGGCCGACCGAATTGTTGGTGGCCACATCGAGCACGCCGTTGGCGACCGCGAAGACATTGGCCTGGTGGCTGCCCGAGCGGACCGTCTTGAAGCACTTGGCCGGCTCGATGTTGCGCGGCGTGAACAGGTAGGCCTTGGGGGCCAGGGTGCCCGAGGTCGACTTGGCGTCGCCCATGCCGAAGTTCAGCGACTTGTCGCACTTCAGCACCTTATCGAGGGTGACGCCCGCCCCCTTCCGCGCGATCAGCACGGATTCATAGGAATCGACGCCGCCCGAATCGACCACGCGGCCGAGGATCTCGCCGTTGGCGCGCTCGGTCGCCTCAAGGGCCGGCACAGCCGAGAACCAGCCCACCTGCACCTGGTTGAAGCGCATGGCCTCGATCAGGGAGGTGTAGTTGGAGGCGAAGAACGGCTTCACCGGCACGCCGATATAGGCGCTCATGTCGTCGATCAGCGGTTGCCACAGGGGGCCCATGGACTGCTGGTTCTCGGCCGACAGGATCGAGAAGGTCAGTTCCTTGGGGGTCGCCGTCTTGGGCGCCTCCGACTTGCCGCATCCGGCGAGGGTCAGGGCCGCGGCGACGCCGAGGCCGGTGATCAGGCTGCGACGGATCATTCGGGAGCTCCTTCCCAGAAGACGTCTTCGAATTCGGGACCGTAGATGTCGATCAGGCGCGCGCGGTCCAGGCCGCTGGCCGGGCCGTCATAGACCAGCTTGCCGGCCTTCAGGGCCACGACCCGCTTGCAGTAGCGGGTGGCGTAGTCGACCTGGTGCAGGGTGACGACCACGGTCAGGCCGTCGCTGGCGTTCAGGTCGGAGAGCAGTTCCATGACCTTGCGGGCCGAAACCGGGTCCAGCGAAGCGACCGGCTCGTCGGCCAGGATCACCTTGGCCTTCTGGACCAGGGCGCGGGCGATGGCGCCGCGCTGCTGCTGGCCGCCGGACAGGGTGTTGGCCCGCTGGCCGGCGTAGTCGGCCACGCCCACGCGGGCGAGCGCCGCCATGGCCGCCTGCTTGGTCTCCTTGGGCCACAGGCCGAACAGGCCGCGGACCACCGGGATCCGGCCGAGCGACCCCAGGGCCACATTGCTGAACAGGGTCAGCCGGCCGACCAGGTTGAACTGCTGGAAGATGAAGCCGATGCGGATGCGCACGTCGCGCACCTTCTTGGAGACCTTGCCGGCGCTCTGGACCGGCTGGCCGAAGGCCTCGATCACGCCGGGGCCGGCGTCGATGGTCTGCAGGCCCGTGATCGAGCGCAGCAGAGTCGACTTGCCCGACCCGGAAGGGCCGATCAGGGCGATCATCTCGCCACGGGAAACATTGAGGGAAACCCCGTCGAGCGCCTTTCGGGCGCCGAAGCTCTTGGAGGCGTTCCGCACGGTCAGGACGGCGGCGTCAGACATGGATGGCGAGGGTTCCTCGGGATCGTCGCGCGACAGGCCAAGGGGGCTAGATCGCCCAAGCCTGCGACGGCTTCATGACACGGCGCCCCGCCCCCGGTCCAGCGTCCGTTAACGTGGGGGCGGGCTGCGACGTCAAAGGACTTTACATCGGGCGCAATAGACCCTATCTCGCGCGCTCCGGCGGACCCGATGTCCTCAAAAGCGCTGCTAACGCCGGCTAGGTTCAACAATCCGTTGGGGGTTGCGTGAGGTGCAAAGGTACCATACGCCCCTGGACCTGGTCCGCATGCGGGCGCCCGAACGACCTGTCGCCATCGCGCGACCGGACGCGGTGTCTGTAGCGGCGCGCTGGTTCCAGGACAATTTTAAAGGCGACGTCTTCTACGCTGTTAAGGCGAACCCTTCGCCGTGGGTCATCGAGACCCTGGCCGCGAATGGGGTGACGTCATTCGATGTGGCTTCGATCCGCGAGATCGAGCTGGTCGCGCAGCACGCGCCGGGCTCCCGCATGGCCTTCATGCACCCGGTCAAGAGCCGCGCCGCCATCTCGGCCGCCTATTTCGACCACGGGGTCCGCACCTTCTCGCTGGATTGCCACGAGGAGCTGGACAAGATTCTCGACGCCACCGGCGGGGCCAAGGACCTGAACCTTATGGTTCGCCTGGCCGTCTCGGCGGACGGCGCGGCCTATTCCCTGGCCGGCAAGTTCGGGATCGACCCCCTGCAGGCGCCAAGCCTGCTCCTGGCCGCGCGCCGCGCGACCCAGGAGCTGATGGGCGTGGCCTTCCACGTGGGCAGCCAGTGCATGCGTCCCACCGCCTATCAGGCGGCCATGACCCAGGCCTCGCGCGCTCTGGTCCGCGCCGGCGTGTTCGCCGACGTGGTCGACGTGGGCGGCGGCTTCCCCTCGGTCTATCCCGGCATGACGCCCCCGGCGCTCGAAGACTATATGGACTCCATCGAGCGCGGCTTCGCCGAGATGATGGTCCATGAGACCACCGAGCTGTGGTGCGAGCCCGGCCGGGCCCTGGTGGCGGAAGCCTCTTCGGTGCTGGCCAAGGTCGAGCTGCGCAAGGGCGACGCCCTGTATCTGAACGAGGGCTCCTACGGGACCATGTTCGATGCGGCGCACGCCAAGTGGCCGTTCCCGGTGAAGATGATGCGTCGCCAGGACGACGACGCCCACGAGGTCGAGGGGCCGCTCAAGCCCTATCGCTTCTACGGGCCGACCTGCGATTCCATCGACCACATGCCCGGCCCCTTCTGGCTGCCCGAGGACGTCCGCGAGGGCGACTATATCGAGATCGGCATGCTGGGCGCCTATGGCGTGGCCATGAGCACCGGCTTCAACGGCTTCGGCGAGGTCGAGACCATCTCGGTCGAGGATGCGCCGATGGCCTCGATGTACGGCCTGGCCCGGCGTTCGATCGCCAAGCCGCGTTCTGACCTGCAGAACGTCGTGAAGCTGTCGCGCGCCCGAGGCAAGAAGCGTCGCAAGAAGTAGGCTGAAAGGCTGAACAGTTCAGGCGCGGCCGGTCGCTCCGTCCCGGTCGCGCCTTTCTATTTGGACGGGCGCTCAAACTCTTCGAGGACCCTAGAGAATGACCGCTGACGTCGTGAATTCGAACCGTAAGGCCCAACTGCTCTCCACCACTGTCGAGCATGTGGCCATCGACCAATACGATGCGCGCCCGGTGATCGACGCCATGCGCCAGATGAGCTTCACCAGCCGCGACACCGCCCGCGCCGCGGACATCCTGTCCCTGTCGTTGGAAGACGCCGGCTGCTCGACCTGGCTGATCCTGGCCGGCTCGACCAGCGCGGGCGGCTGCATGCACATCTATCGTGACATGGTGAAGTACGGCCTGACCGACGTGGTCGTGGCCACCGGCGCCTCCATCGTCGACATGGACTTCTTCGAGGCCCTTGGCTTCAAGCACTACCAGTCGGAAGCCCAGAACCCCGTCGACGACCGCGACCTGCGCGCGATGTATATCGACCGCATCTACGACACCTATATCGACGAAGAAGAGCTGCAGGCCTGCGACGAGACCATCTTCCAGCTCTGCAACGCCCTGGAGCCGCGCCCCTATTCGAGCCGCGAGTTCATCCACGAGATGGGCAAGTGGCTGGCCGACGGCAACGCCAAGAAGCCCGACAGCCTGATCGAGACCGCCTACAAGGAAGGCGTGCCGATCTTCTGCCCGGCCTTCGTGGACTCTTCGGCCGGCTTCGGCCTGGTCAAGCACCAGGTCGAGCGCATGAAGGAAGGCAAGCCCTACCTGACCATCGACGCCGTGGCTGACTTCCGCGAACTGACCGACATCAAGATCGCGGCCGGCACCACCGGCCTGTTCATGGTGGGCGGCGGCGTGCCGAAGAACTTCGCCCAGGACACCGTGGTCTGCGCCGAGATCCTCGGTCACGAGGTCGACATGCACAAGTACGCGGTCCAGATCACCGTGGCCGACGTGCGTGACGGCGCCTGCTCGTCCTCGACGCTGAAGGAGGCCTGCTCCTGGGGCAAGGTCGACGTGACCTGGGAACAGATGGTGTTCGCCGAAGCCACCACCGTGGTGCCGCTGATCGCCTCGGACGCCTGGCATCGCGGCTCGTGGAAGACCCGCGAGCGCCGCCGCTGGGCCAAGCTGTTCGTGAAGGCCTGAACCTTCGCTAGGACCTGATCGAGGGCCCCTCTTCGGAGGGGCCCTTTTTTTCGTTCAGCCGCGCCCCTGGTCGGATCCGCGGCCCCAAGCGTCCAGCAGGGCGCCGAAGCTCAGCATCAACAGGGCCGGATTGACCCGGAAGCGCCCGGGCAGGAACACCCCCACCGACAGGACCAGCAGGATCAGGGGCGAGACCAGGATCAGCAGCGGCGCGGCCAGGGTCCGGATCGGAAGCGATCGCCGGGCCTGGGCCACGCGGCGCCACCGCAGGCGCTCGGCCCGCTCCGCCATGGCCGCGAAGCCGCCATCGCGCCGCGGCAGGGCGGGCGACGGAACGCTCAGCGACTTGGAAGGCTCGTGGCTCACGCGGGTCTCCGAAAGGCGAAACGCAGTCTAGCGGAAACGCCGTCGGCTCGCAGCCCGATCCGGGTCTGGTTCGCCCTGGCCTTGGCCGCCTGCGCCGGGCATCATGAGCCGCAACAAATAGGGCGCAAGCTTTGCGGGGGAACGACATGCAGCGGAAACACCTGGTCACCGGAACGGCCCTGCTGCTGACCGCCGCCCTCGCCGGCGCGGCCATCGCCCAGGGCCAGGCCCCCAAGCCGCCCAGCGGCGGATATCTGGGCGCCGCCGCCCCAGACACCTATCGCATCCTGCCTCAGGCGCCGGTCGAGGGCACGATCCGCTATGACGCCGACCGCAAGGCCTTCGCGAACACCCGCAAGCTGAAGGACACGCCGCGCTGGGACCTGGCCATCACCGACGTGAACCAGTTCGCCATGCCCAAGCACATGGCCTGCGCCCTGGGCGTCGAGCTGACCGCCCAGAACGCGCCCAAGACCCTCGCCATCCTGTCCAAGATGGCGCCGGACGTCGGCTACGCCACCAACCATCCCAAGGACATCTACCAGCGCAAGCGCCCCTACCTGATCGATGAGGGTCCGATCTGCGTGCCCAAGGATCCGCTGCTGGCCGCCAGCCCGGACTATCCCTCCGGCCACGCCACCTGGGGCTGGACCGTCGCCCTGGTCCTGGCCGAACTGGCCCCCGACCGGGCCACAGAGATCCTGATCCGCGGCCGGGCCTTTGGTGAAAGCCGCATGGTCTGTGGCGTCCACAATATGAGCGCCGTCGAGGCTGCCCGCACCAACGCCTCGGCCCTGGTCGCCGGCCTGCACGGCTCGGCCCAGTTCCGCGCGGACATGGAGGCCGCCCGCGAGGAGGTCGCCAAGGCCCGCGCCGCCGGCCCCGCCCCGGACGCCGCCGCCTGCGCCAAGGAAGCCGACCTGACCAAGTCCTCGCCCTACTATTGAGTCTGGCCGGCCAGGTTTGACGTCAACATGGACGATGGGGTTTCCGCAATGGCGCAATCCCACTTTGTGTATTTAATACAATAGCTTAATACCGTTCTACTTGCCGCACAGGGGACCCACCATGCTCACCGGAAGCTGCCTGTGCGGCGGGGTGGCCTATGAGGTCGAGGCGGAGCTGGACGCCATCGCCCACTGCCACTGCGAGACCTGCCGCAAGGCCCATGGCGCGGCCTTCTCCAGCCTGGCGGCGGTTCCCAAGGCCAAGTTCCGCTGGACGCGGGGCGAGGCGCTGCTGGGGGCCTACGACTCCTCGCCCGGCAAGACCCGCCGGTTTTGCACTCGCTGCGGCTCCCAGCTGGTGGCGGATCGGGCGGGCGGCGACCAAGTGATGCTCCGCCTGGGCTGCCTGGACACGGCCGTCACGGTCGAGCGCCAATGGCACATCTGGCGATCCGACGGCGCCAGCTGGTACGACCCCGAGGCGGACCATCCGATGCTGCCGGAAGGGCTGCAGCGGGGGTGACCGATCAAGCCCCTCACAACAACGTCCCATGCAGCACCACCAGGGCGACGCTGAAATAGATCACCAGGCCGGTCACATCGACGAGGGTGGCGACGAAGGGGGCTGAGGCGCTGGCGGGATCGAAGCCCAGGCGCTTGAGGGCGAAGGGCAGCATGGAGCCTGACAGGGAGCCGAAGGTGACGATCCCCACCAGGCCCGCGCCGACGGTCAGGGCGATCAGGGTCCAGTGCGGCCCGTAGTCATAGATGCCCGCCGTCTGCCACAGGGCGATCCGGCCCATGGCGATCGCCCCCAGGATCGCCCCCAGGGTCAGGCCGGTCGGGACCTCCCGCAGGGCCACCTTCCACCAGTCGGCCAGGCGCAGCTGGCCCAGCGCCAGGGCGCGGATCAGCAGCGAGGTCGCCTGGGACCCGGAATTGCCGCCCGAGCTCATGATCAAGGGGATGAACAGGGTGAGCACCACCGCCTTGGCCAGTTCGTCCTCGAAATGCTGCATGGCGCTGGCGGTGAGCATCTCACCCAGGAACAGGGCGCACAGCCAGCCGGCGCGCTTGCGGATCATCTCGGCGAAGCTGATGTGCAGATAGGGCTCGGCCGTGGCGGTGACGCCGCCGAACTTCTGAACATCCTCGGCGCTCTCGGCCAGGATGGCGTCGATCACATCGTCCACGGTGACGATGCCCAGGACCTGACCCCGCGCATTGAGCACCGGGGCGGACAACAGGTCATGGACCGAGATCAACCGGGCGACCTCCTCGCGGTCCATGTCCGGCGTCACGGCGATGGGCGCACGGTCAGGGCCGACCGCCTCAATCGGCGTCTGCGGCGCGGCGGAGATCAGCTGGCGCAGGGTGACGATGCGCACCAGGGCCCGGGTCGCGGGGTTCAGCACATGGATGGCGTAGACCGTCTCGCGGGTTCGCTCGACCTCGCGCAGGTGGGTCAGGGTCTGGGCGGCCGTATAGCCCACCGGCACGCTGACAAACTCGGTGGTCATCAGGGCGCCGGCCGTATCGGGGGCGTAGGCCAGCAGCTGCTTGAGGCCGGCGGCGGTCTCGAAATCGAGGCGGGACAGCAGCGCCGTGCGGTCCGGTCCGTCCAGGTCGCGCAGGGCGGCGGCGGCGCGGTCGGCGGACATGGCGGTCAGCAGCGCACCCGCATTGGCGAGGCTGGTCAGCAGCTGGCCCACCCGGGCCAGTTCGGCGCGGTCCAGCACCTCCACCGCCCGGTCGAAGGGCAGGCCTTCGAGGGCGGTGACGGCGTCGGCCAGGGTGAGGGCGTTCAGGCGCGTGACGATATCGGCGATGTGTTCGCCGCCGGCGCGCAGGGTGTCTTCGGTATGGGTCATGGGAGCTCCTCCGTCCGCCGCCGCGGCGGGACGAAGGCGCCGACCCCTATGAGGTCAGGCCAGGTCCGGCCGCGACGGCGCGGGTGATCGACTGTCGCTGGGCATAGGGGTGTGGGGTCCTTTGAAGACCGGACGGCAGGCGCCCGGCGAAGGCGGCATGGTCCTGCGTTTGGGGCGGCATTGAGGCGGGGCCGTCGCCCGGAAGAAGACCAAGTTGAGCCGCCGGGCAGCTGACAGGTTTTGGCGGCGAGCGCGATAGGATGGCGCTGGACAGGACAGGAGCCTTCCCATGCCCCAACGCCCGGACTTCATCGCCCACTGGTCAGAGCTGGAAGCGGCGGAGCCGCATCGCTATGCGGGCGACGACGAGCCCATGGGGATCGACGCCTCGCTGGGCCGCAAGCTCGGCCTGACCCGGATCGGCATCCACCATGTGCGCCTGCCGCCCAGCCGACGCACCTCCTACCCCCACGCCGAGAGCGCCGAGGAGGAGTTCATCCATGTGCTGTCGGGCACGCCGGACGCCTGGATCGACGGGGTGTTGCACCGCCTGAAGCCCGGCGACAGCGTGGCCTTCCCGGCCGGGACCGGCGTCTGCCACAGCGTCCTCAACAACACTGACGAAGAGGTGACGCTGATGGTGGTGGGCGAGGCGCGCAAGCCGGAGAACCGGGTCCGCTATCCGCTCCACCCCGAGTTTGAGCGCGATTGCGGCTTCGGATGGCCCGACGCCCCGGTGCGCGAGCTGGGACCGCATGATGGCCGGGCGAGACGGCCCGGGGACTGACCCCTGCCGGGATCCAGCCCTCAAGAAGATTGAACCACGAACCACACGAAAAACACGAACGCGCCGGGCTTATCGAGGGGGCTGACGGAGCCATCTGGCGAACAGGTCCTCCAGGCCCTCGCGGCGCGCCTCGACGTCCTCGACGCCATGGAAGACGATCACGCCCCGGTCGGGGGCCAGCCAGGTGGCGAGGCCTGCCGGGTCGCTGAACTCAAAGCCGGCCACGTCCTTGGGCTTGGCCCCGCGGTGGAGCACGACGCGGACGCCGCCCCGGCGTTCCAGGCCCAGGGTGATCAGATCGGTGTCTCCCAGCGCGAAGCTGGGCGCGTTCCACTTGATGCGTTCGGACAGGTCCCTGTGCGCGGCCCTGATGATCTGCCGCAGACGGTCGACGATCTGGAGCGTGGTCGCATCCAGGCCCGCTCTGAACTGGTCAATCGACGACACGGCGCTCTCCAGGTGACGTGCTGAGGACGTCCGGGCCGGGCGCGGGCCGACAGGGCTGGTTGTCTGCAGGAAGACAGGACCACGAAAGACACGAACGGGTCGGAGGTGAAGAGCCCTTCCACCCCACCGCTCATTCCCGCGAAGGCGGGAATCCATGCTGACTTGCCTCCCCCATAGATCAGAGGGCTCCCGAGTGGCGGCGCCGAAGGCCGCTAGCCAACTCACTCCGCTTGGATTCCCGCCTTCGCGGGAATGAGCGGGAGGGGCTCAAATCCCCGCGTACCACTCATACCCCCGGTCCTCCCAGAAGCCGCCCTTGCCGCCGGAGATGTGGCTGAAGTCGGCGACGGCCTCGATGCGGGCGAGGTACTTGGCGTGTTTGTAGCCGAGCTGGCGTTCGACCCGCAGGCGGACCGGGGCGCCGTGGGCGACCGGCAGGGGGCGGCCGTTCATGGCGTAGGCGAGGATGGTCTGGGGGTGGTGGGCGTCGATCAGGTCGATGCTCTCGTAGTAGCGGCCGAGCTCGCCGGCGCTCTCGTCCAGGCTGTCGAAGCAGTGGAAGACCAGGTAGCGGGCCTCCGGCTTCACCCCGGCGCGGTCGAGCAGGGGCGAGAGCCGGGCGCCGGTCCACTGGCCGATGCTGGACCAGCCCTCGACGCAGTCATGGCGGGTGATCTGGGTGCGGGCGGGCGCGGCGCGGAGGTCGGCGAGGCTTAAGGCCTGGGGCCGCTCCACCAGGCCGTCGATGACCAAGCGGTAGTCGGCGAAGCCCGCCTTAAGATGGGCCTGGTAGGCCGGATCGCGCGGGCGGATCGAGCCGTTGGCGCGGAAGTCCTTTGAGATGTCGGCCGGGGTGAATTCCTGGGCCAGCGCCATGCGGCCCTGCAGGCTGCGCTGGGACCGGTAGGTCAGGCCCTCGGCCTTGGCGATCACGCCGGTGACCTTGCGGTTGGCGTTCAGCTTGTCGACCACCCGGTCGCAGGCTGAGGTGGCGAGCGCCAGGCCCGAGGCGGCCAGGCCCTGCAGCCAGGTGCGGCGAGGTAGGCCAGTGAGGGGCAGGCTCATGCGGGCTCTCCCGTGCGGCCACGGACAGCGACGGCCAGCACCATGGCCAGGTGAACGAGGACAAAGACGACCACCAGGGTCGCGCAGATGAAGTGGAGCGAGCGGGCCGACTGACGCCCGCCGAACAGCTCCACCAGCCAGGGCCAGGCGGCGTTCATGCCGGGCGACATGGTCAGGCCGGTGAGCACCATCAGCGGCAGGACGATGGCGACGACGCCCAGATAGGAGAGTTTCTGCAGGGTGTTGAGGCCAGGGGCGAAGCGCAGGCGGGCGTGCTCGGCGATCTCGCGCGCCAGGTGGCGGGGGGCGAGCTCTGAGCGGGCGGGGACGAACCGGCGCCAGCGGCCGCCGGCCGCATTGGCGGTGAGATAAACGGCGCCGTTCAGCACCAGCACCCAGGCGAAGAAGAAGTGCCAACGTCGGCCGCTGGCCAGGTCACGATAGCTGGGCAGGGTCGCCCAGGCGGGAAAGCCGCGCGGCTCCTTGCGGCCCTCCGCGCCCGAATAGCCGAGCAGGCCGGTGGTGTCGAAGCGCGCCTGGCCGATTTGGGTCACGCCATAGACCCGGTCCTGGCCCTCGATCATGCCCATCTGCAGCCAGGGGGCGTCGAAGGTCGACTTGTGACCCCAGTAGAGGGCGGGGTGGGCGTTGAAGACCTGCAGGCCGCTCATCACCAGGACCAGGATGGCGAGCGCGTTCACCGCATGGGTGAGACGGACCAGAAGCGGCTTTTCGCCGGGCTTTCGCATGCGTCCTCCCTCGGTCTCCAAACGACAGTTCGCGCGAACGGTGCGGTCGGTTACACAGCCTAGATGATTTTGAGGGGATGGGCGTGAGCGAAGGCGCGGAAGTCTGGAGCGGCGGGGTCAACACCTGGGAATGCGACGAGATGGGGCATCTCAATGTCCGCTTCTGGGTGGCCAAGGCGTTTGAGGGGCTGGGCGGCCTGGCGCGGCTGTTGGGCATGCCGCGGGCGTTCGCCGCCGACGGCGAGGCGACCTTGGTGGTCCGCGAGAGCCACATGCGATTCCTGAAAGAGGCCCACGCCGGCGCCGCCCTGACCATGACCGGAGGGGTCGTGGAGATGGGGGAGACCGAGGCCCGCATCCTGCTGGTGATCCGGCATCCCACAGGCGCCCCGGCGGCGACCTTCCAGATGGTGGTGGCGCACGCGACCAGCCGCGACCTGCGCCCCTTCCCCTGGCCGGCGCGGGTGCGGGCGGCGGCGGGCGCCTTGAAGATCGAGGTTCCCGGCTTTGCGGCGGCGCGCAGCATCGACCTGTCGCCGGTGGCCGAGCCCACGGCGAGCTTCCCGCGTGCGGAAGAGCTGGGCCTGCAGCGAATCGGCATGGGCACGGTCCAGGTCCAGGAATGCGATGTGTTCGGCCGCCTGCGCGGCGAGATGTTCATCGGCCGGGTCTCCGACGGGGTCGCGCGGCTGTTCGGCGACAAGCGGCCGGGCCCGGCCCTGGCCGAGGGGGAAAAGGCCCCCAGGGTCGGCGGGGCGGTGCTGGAATACCGCGTGCTGCACCTGGGCTGGCCGCGGCCCGGCGACCATGTGGAGCTGCGCTCCGGCTTCGGCGGCGCCGAGACCCGGACCCGGCGGGTGTTCCACTGGATGGTGGACCCGGTGAGCGGCCGGCCCTGGGCCAGCGCCGAGGCGGTGGTGATCAGCTTCGACCTCGACGCCCGCAAGGTCATCGACATCAGCCCTGAGGCCCTGGCGGAGTACCAGGCCCAGGCGATTCCCGGCATTGGGCTGTAGAGCTTCTCCTCCCCCGCAACGCGGGGGAGGATAGGTTGTTTGATCACGGGTCCGTGAGTTCGGGGGTTGCCGCTGTCACAAACATGGCCATAGTCCGCGCAGCGCCGGGCTCGCGGGTCGAGGCTGGCGTTCCAACGTCACTTGGCAGGAAACCCTGGACATGACCTACCTCCGCACGTTCCTGGTGGCGGGCGCCGCCATCGCCGCCCTCTCCACCGCCGCCTGCAGCAAGCCGGCCGAGAAGGCCGACGCCGCCGCGGCTGAAGCCACCACCGAGGCGACCACCGCCGCGGCCGCCGCCGACACCGCCACCGACGCTGCGGCCAC
>NZ_JBHTLQ010000010.1:0-95125 GCF_042679085.1 Phenylobacterium conjunctum
TGTGGCCCCCGTGGTCGCCGCCAAGCTGAACCCGCCGCCGGCCGGCCTGCCCGAGCCCGCGGACTCCCGCCTGGCCGCCCTGCAGACCGCCGTGGGCGGCGAAGTGGCCGCCGGCTCCAAGCTGACCGTGCCCGAGGCCCTGGCCAAGGGCGAGCCCGCCCAGGTCAGCCTCTCCCTGCCCCAAACCGTCCTGGCCATCATCCAGCGCGAAGCCGCCAAGCTCGGCCTGGGCAAGGCCGCGAAGAAGGCTGATGTCACCGCCACCCTGTCGGGCGAAGGCTACGAAATCACGCCGAACGGTCCGCAGACCGCCACCCTGAAGCCCGGCGAAGCACCGGCCTTCAATTGGCAGGTCAAGCCGGGCGCGGGCGAAAAGGGTCCGCTGAAGGCCGACGTCGACGCCAGCCTGAACGGCGGCAAGGCCCCAATGACCTTCTCCCTGGCCAGCCTGGAACAGGCCGTGAAGTCGGCGGTGGACTCGGTCCAGCCCCGCGCCAAGGGCTCGCTGCTCGATAAGCTCGCCATCCCGGGCATGCCGACCGTGAAACTGCCGGGCGTCGGCGAAGTGCCGTCCAAGTCGGTCGTGGCCCTTGGGCTGCTGCTGGCTGGCCTGGCCCTGCTGGTCGCGATCGCCCGCAGCGTCGGCGAGAACGCGCGGCGCGCCGAGCGTCGGCGCAAGTTCCGCACCATGGGCGAGTCGGTCTTCGCCTCTCCCGAGCCGGATGACAGCAGCCACCACGCGCCGCTGGCGGCCCCGCTGGCCGCTGCGGCGGCTGGGGCGGCGATCGCCGGTGCGGCCGCGGCCCACGGCCACCATGACGACCATGGGCACGGCCACGACGCGCATGGGCACGACGCTCATGGGCACGGGGCTCACGGGCATGACGATCATGGCCATGGCGACCATGGTCATGGGGGTCACGGTCATGACGACCACGGCCATGGCGGCCACGACGACCATGGTCACGGCCACGCTGCGGCCCATCACGACGATCACGGCCACGCTGCTCACGGTCACGATGACCATGGGCACGGGGACCATGGCCACGGCGGTCACGGTCATGACGACCATGGTCATGGCGGCCATGACGATCATGGTCACGGCCACGCCGCGGCTCATCACGACGATCATGGCCATGGCGGCCACGATGACCATGGCCACGCCGCGCACGGTCACGATGACCATGGCCACGGCGGCCACGGTCATGACGATCATGGTCACGGCGATCATGGACACGGTCACGACGACCACGGCCATGCTGCGCATGGTCACGATGACCACGGCCACGGTGGCCACGGTCATGACGACCACGGTCACGGCGGCCATGACGATCATGGTCACGGCGCCGCTGCGGCCCATCACGATGATCATGGCCATGGCGGCCACGGTCATGACGATCATGGTCATGGGCACGATGATCACGGTCATGGCGGTCATGGGCACGGTCATGACGATCACGGCCACGGCGCGGCGGCTCATCATGACGACCATGGCCATGGCGGCCACGATGACCACGGCCACGGCGCGCACGGTCATGATGACCACGGCCACGGGCATGACGACCATGGTCACGGCCACGATGACCATCACGGCCATAAGCAACTGGAACACGCGCACTAAGCCAGAGCGCGCAGCCCAACAGACGGCGGTCCCTTCGGGGGCCGCCGTTTTGCTTTGGGGGCGTCACCGGCGGAGCCAAGGGGCCAGTTGCCAGAACACGGGTTTGCGTGTTCCACTCCTCACATCAGCCGCGCGTCAGATGCGGCCGGAGGATCTCAGGAGGCCGGGCATGGTCAATGCCCTCACCGCTTTCATCGTCGCGATGGCGTCAGCGCTCTGGCGCGGCTGCGCCCTGCACGGACGCGCCGGCCTGCCGCAATAGCTCGGCTCAGACCGCAGACGTCCGGGCCGCGAACCAGGGCTTCAGGCGCTTGAGCGCCTCTTCAATCTCAGGCGTCGAGACGGCGAAGCTGAACCGCACATAGTGGCGGCCCTCCACCGGGTCGAAATCCACGCCGGGGGCCGTCGCCACGCCGGTTTCGCGCAGCAGCGTCTTGCAGAAGGCCAGGCTGTCGTCGGTCAGGTGACCCACATAGGCGTAGATGTAGAAGGCGCCGTCCGGCGGGGCGATGGAGCGCAGGCCAAGCTCCGGCAAGGCCTTCAACAGCAGCTCCCGGTTGGCGCGGTAGACGGCGATATGGCCTTCGAGCTCGTCGCGGGCGTCCATGGCCGCCAGCCCGGCATGCTGGCTCAGCGACGGCGCGGTCAGGAACAGGTTGCCGACCAGGGCGCGGGCCCGCCCCAGCAGCTCCGGCGGCGCGATCAGCCAGCCCAGCCGCCAGGCGACCATGCTGAAGTACTTGGAGAAGCTGTTGACGATCAGGGCGTCGGGCGCGAACTCCAGCATGGAGCGGGCCGGACCGACATAGCTCAGCCCGTGATAGATCTCGTCCGAGACGATCCGGATGCCGCGCGCCGCGCAGACCTTGGCGATCTTCTCCAGTTCCTCCGCCGCGATGATCGTGCCGGTCGGATTGGCCGGGCTGGCCAAGATCACCCCTTGCGGGGCCGGATCCAGGGCCTCGAGGTGCGCGGCGGTCAGCTGGAACCGGCTCTCCGGACCGCAGGCGATCTCCACCGGCTCCATATGCAGGGCCTTGAGCGTATTGCGGTAGGCGACATAGCCCGGCCGGGCCAAGGCCACCTGGTCGCCGGGCCGGAACGCGGCGCTGAGCGCGAGCACCAGGGCCGGCGAGGCGCCGCAGGTGAGCACGATCCGCTCCGGCTCCACCGTGACGCCATAGGTCTCGACATAGTGTCGGGCGATCCGCTCGCGCAGGGCCGGGCTTTCCCAATAGCCCATGGCGTCGGTGTCCAGCACCTCATGGGCGCGGGCGATCGCCGCCGCCGGCGCGCCCGTGGAGGGCTGGCCGAACTCCATGTGGATGATGGAGTGGCCCTCGGCCTTCAGGCGATGAGCCAGGACGGAAATGGCGATGGCGTGGAACGGATCGATCTCGGCGGACATGAGCCGCTCCATATCGGGATTTGGGCCTGCGCGCACGCTCAAGCGGGCAGGTCTGCAACGGCGGCGCGCAGGGCGGCGACCAGCTCCCCTTCCCGCGCGGTCAGTTCCTCGCTTCGGCCGGTGACGCCCAGGGCCAGCTGCCGGGCGTCGGCCTGGCGCGGGGCCAGCACACCGATCAGGCCGAAGCCAGGGCTGACCGCATCCTTGGAGAAGGCGTAGCCCCGGCTGCGCACCTCGTGCAGGCGCACCAGGAGGTCAGCGAGGTCCACCTGTTCATCCCGGCGCAGGTAGTTGATCCGCCGCACCAGCCGGCGGACCTCGGCGTCGGCCTGGGCGCTGAGCAGCACCAGCCCCATACCGGACGAGGCCAGGGGCCGAAGCTGGCCAGGCGTCACCATGGCCTTCAGGGGCTCGCTGGAATGGACCAGGTGCAGGTACTGGGCGTGGAGGTCGGACTGGGCGGCCAGCACCACCGTCAGGCCGGTCTCGGCGTGCAGCCGGTGGGCGGCGGCCAGGATCGCGCCCTCGCCGAACAGGCCTTCGTGAACCCACTGGCCCAAGACCGCGATGCGCATGGTGGGCCGATAGGCGCGCCGCGCCCGGTCGAACTCGAGGTAGCCGGTGACCACCAGGCTCTTCAGCAGGGCGGCGGTGGACGAGGTCGGATAGCATAGGGCCTGGGTCACCTCGGTCAGGCTGAGCGGCCGCCGTTCCAGCTCGAACAGCTCCAGGATCGCAAAGGCGCGCTGCGCCGATTTCACCACCGCCTGGGACATGGCCCCTCCCCGCCCCGTATAGACGCAAATGGTAGGCCGCGCCGACAGGGCTTGAGGCGCCGCCACGTCAGGCCGCTAAGAACAAGGCCCATAAGTCGGGAGGACTGCGAGATGACTGATCTGACGCCGATCATCGTGGGTGTGGGCGAAGCCTCGGAGCGGATCGACGCCCCCGACTACAAGGCCCTGTCGCCGGTGGAGCTGGCCGCCGCCGCCGCCCGCGCCGCCCTGGATGACGCCCTGTCGGTGGCCGCCATCGCGCCACACCTCGACCTGGTCGCCGGCATCCCGCAGTTCGAGATCTCCGGCGAGCACGCGGTCGCCCCCTTCGGCCGCGCCGACAACTTCCCCCGCGCCGTGGCCAACCGCATTGGCGCCGACCCGGCCCGCGCCATCCTGGAGCCCGTGGGCGGCCAGGGTCCGCAGCACCTGGTCAACGAGTTCGCCCAAGCCATCGCCAAGGGCGAGACCGGCATGGCCCTGTTCTTCGGCTCCGAAGCCATCTCCACCGTCCGCCACCTGATGTCGCAGGGCGAAAAGCGCGACTGGAGCGAGACCGTCGGCGGCCAGATGGAGTTCCGCGGCTATGGCCTGGAGGGCCTGGTGACCATGGAGCTGGCCGGCCACGGGGCGCGGACGCCCATCCAGCTCTACGCCCTGTTCGAGAACGCCCGTCGCGCCAAGACCGGCCTGTCCCGCGAGGCCTATGCGCTGGAGATGGGCAAGCTGTTCGCCCCGTTCACGGAGGTCGCTCACACCAATCCGCACGCCATGAGCCAAGAGGTGTTCGACGCCGAGGGCCTGGCGACCGTGACGCCCAAGAACCGGATCGTCGCCGACCCCTTCCCGCGTCGGATGGTGGCCCGGGACCAGGCGAACCAGGGCGCGGCGGTGCTGATGACCTCGGTCGCCAAGGCCCGCGAGTTGGGCATCCCAGAATCCAGGTGGGTCTATCTGCATGGCGGCGCCGACGTCGCCGAGCGCACCCCCATCGAACGCCAGGACCTGGCCGCCTATCCTGCCGCGGCCCTGGCCAGCCGCGCGGCCCTGGAGCGGGCCGGCCTCACCGCCGCCGACATCGATATCTTCGACCTCTACAGCTGCTTCCCCATCGCGGTGACCAATGTCCGCGACGACCTGGGGATCGCCGCGAACGACCCGCGCCCCCTGACCGTCACCGGCGGCCTGCCCTTCTTCGGCGGGGCCGGGAACAACTACTCCATGCACGCCATCGCCAGCATGATCCGCGCCCTGCGGGCCAAGCCCGGCGCCTATGGCTTCGTCGGCGCCAATGGCGGCTTCCTGTCCAAGTACTCGGTCGGCGTCTATTCGACCAAGGCCGCGCCCTGGAAACCTTTTGAGTCCAAGGGCCTGCAGGCGGATATCAATGCGTGGCCGAAGCCGGCGATGGCCGACAAGCCGGCCGGCGGCCAGGTGGTGACCTACACCATCGATTATGGCCGCGAGACGCCGCACGGGGTCCTCGTCTGCAACACCGCCGCTGGCGAGCGCTTCGTCGCCATGGCCGACGGCGACATCGTCCAGCAGATGATCAGCGCTGAGCCCCTGGGCGCGACGGTGGCCGTCAGCCAGGACGAGCGCGGCCGCAACGTGGTCACGGCGCTGACGCCGCGCGCCTGACCTTGCGAAAGCCCGGCGGGCGCCCCACTAAGACGCCATGTCTTTCCTGGACCAGCTGCCCGCCGCCGGCGCCCTCGTCGCCTTCCTGCAGGTTATCCTGATCGACCTGGCCCTGGCCGGCGACAACGCCGTCGCTGTGGGCCTGGCGGCCGCCGGCCTGCCGCAGGAACAACGCCGCAAGGCCATCATGCTGGGCCTCGGCGCGGCCGTGGCCATGCGCATCGGCTTCGCCCTGATCACGGTGCAGCTCCTGCAGCTGGTGGGCTTGCTGCTGGCCGGCGGGTTCCTGCTGCTGTGGGTCTGCTGGAAGATGTGGCGCGAACTGGCTGAGCAGGCGCACGCCGCCGAGGCCGAGGGCGAACACGTTCTGGAAGAGGCCCTGGGTGAGGCCGAGGGCGCCGCGCCGCCGGCAGTCGCCAAGTCGAAGACCCTGGGCCAGGCCCTGATCCAGATCCTGATCGCCGACCTGACCATGTCCCTGGACAATGTGCTGGCCGTGGCCGGCGCGGCCCACGCCCACCCCTGGGTGATGGTCGCCGGCCTGCTGCTCTCCATCGCCCTGATGGGCGTCGTCGCTGGCTGGATCGCCAAGCTCCTGCACCGCTTCCGGTGGCTGGGCTATCTGGGCCTGGTCATCGTCTTCGGCGTGGCCTGCAACATGATCTGGGAAGGCCACCGCAGCGTGGTCATGGATCTGAACAAGACCCCCGCCTACAACGCCGCCATGCCCCAGTTCCTGGACATCACGCCCAAGGAAGAGGCCCACCACCGCGCCAGGAAGGACTAGGTCCAGCCCTATCTGTTCCCTTCTCCCCTTGTGGGAGAAGGTGTCAGCGAAGCTGACGGATGAGGGGTCGCACCGCTCTTTCCGCAGCGTCCCAGATCGCCGACCTGGAGCGTTTTGAGAGACCCCTCATCCGACCCTGCTGCGCAGGGCCACCTTCTCCCGCAAGGGGAGAAGGACTCGTCTTGGCACGACCAATCGAGTGAATGAGCCCTACCCCTTCAGCAGCCGCCCGAGCTCCAGCAAGGGCGCGCGCTGGACCTCGGGGATCGAGGCGTCGGCCTTCGGGCCGACATTGATCAGCAGGTTGCCGCCCCGGCCGGTCACGTCGCGATAGAGCTCGATCAGGCCTTGGCCGTCGAGATAGTCGCCGACCTCCTCATTGGCGTTGTAGCCGAAGGCCATGCCCAGGCCGCGCACCGACTCCCACTTCACATCGCCCAGGCCTTCGCCGCGCGCGTACTCCACCGTGCGGAAGTCGTGGTGGGTGGTGGCGGGGGAGTGCGCCTCGCCGTCCGTCTCGGCCAACTTGGCCTTCACCGCGGCGTTGAAGCCGGCCAGCGCCATCGGCTCCTTCAGCGCCTGGAACAGGGCGCTCTCCCCCATCCAGCGGTCATTGACCACGCCGTCGGGGACGTGGGCGTAGTAGTGGCTGAACACCTCGTCCAGGTCGCGCTTGTCCGGCCAGGCGATGTCGTTCCACAGGACCGAGGGCTTGTAGCGCTCCACAAGTTCGCGGACCTGGGCCTTGGCGTAGGCGCGATAGTCTTCGCCGGTCGGCACGCAGGCGAACATGTCGCCGAAGTTCGAGATCGGGGTGTGGAAGAAGGTCCAGTCCAGCCCGCCGGAATAGTAGAGCCCAAAGCGCATGCCGCGCTTGCGCACCGCCGCGGCCAACTCGCCCACGAAGTCGCGCCGGCTATGCCAGCCGGGCCGATGCGGGTTCTCCACCTGGGTGGGCCACAGGCAGTAGCCGTCATGGTGCTTGGTGACGAAGACCACATAGGTCGCGCCTGAGGCCTGGAAAAGGTCGGCCCAGGCGTCGGCGTCGAAGGCTTCGGCGGCGGCGTCGAAGGGCGCGCGGAAGGCCTCGTAGGGCGCATCGCCATAGTGCTCGGCGTGGTGGCGCGCCGTGGGGCTGCCGGCCACCTTCATGGCGTTGGGATACCACTCGGCGTAAGGGCCGAGCGCGAAAGCGTGGTCGTAGTCGGTCTTCGTCAGCTCGGTCAGGGATTCGCCCCGCGGCGCCCAGGCGGGGATGGCCCACATGCCCCAGTGGATGAAGATCCCCAGCTGCGGCTTGGCGTACCACTCAGGGCACGGCCGGCCCTCATAGGCGGCGCTGCTCATTCGTCCCTCCCCGCGCCAGGCTCTTGAGCGGCCTGGCGTCGGGGACCATTCCGAGCGGGCGCCGCGCGGGAAGTCAATCGACGATAGAGCGGCCTCAGGCCTCGGCGCCGCCGAACCGTTCGACCCACTCGGCCACCTGGGCGTCCTCGACCTTGCGGAACAGAACCTCGGGGGCCTTGACCGTCTGGCCGGGCTCCAGGGCCGCCAGGGCCTCGCCCGCCTTGGGCCAACGCCCCGGGAAGGCCTCGCCCACGCCCTCGGCGATCTTCTCGCAGGCGAAGGGGATGAAGGGCTCGGAGACCTTGGCGAACAGGGCCACCAGGTTCAGGCCGGTGCGCACGGCCACGGCGGCGCGGTCGCGGTCGGTCTTGATGGCGGTCCAGGGGGCGGCCTCGGTCAGGTACTGGTTGCCCAGCACCCACAGCTGCCGCAGGGCGGTGGCTGACTTGCGGAACTCCATCGCCTCCATCAGCTCGGTCAGTTCGGCGAGCTTGGCCTCCACGTCGGCGCGCAGCTTGGCTTCCAGCGGGCCATCCTCGCCGCCGTCCGGGACCACGCCCTCGAAGCGGCTCTCGGTGAACTTCAGGATGCGGTTGACGAAGTTGCCCAGCACGTCGGCCAGGTCGGCGTTCACCTGGGCCTGGAACTGCTCCCAGGTGAAGGTCGCGTCCGAGGTCTCCGGCGTATTGGCGGTCACCCACCAGCGCCAGTAGTCCGGCGGCAGCAGTTCCAGCGCGTGGTCCATGAACACGCCGCGCTTTTGCGAGGTGGAGAACTTGCCGCCGTAATAGTCCAGCCAGTTGAAGCCCTTCAGCCGGTCCACCAGCTTCCAGGGCGCGTTGCTGGCCGGGCTCCAGGCCTTGCCGTCAAAGCGCTCGTTGACGCCGATCAGGGTGCAGGGGAAGCCCACGGTGTGGAAGGGCACGTTGTCCTTGCCCATGAACTCCACATAGGTGACGTCCGAAGCCGCCTCGCCGCGCCACCAGCGCTGCCAGTCGGCGTCCTGCGCCTGACCGCCGGCCTTGGCGTCGGCCCACTCCCAGGTGGCCGCGATGTATTCGATGGGCGCGTCGAACCAGACATAGAAGACCTTGCCGGCCAAGCCCTCCACGTCCGGCTTCTGGCCGTCCGGATTGGCGCCCCAGTCAGCGGCGTTGACCGGCACGCCCCATTCCAGGTCGCGGGTGATGCCGCGGTCCTGCAGCCCCTCGTCCAGCCACTTGAGCGCGATGGAGGTGACCAGCAGCGGCCAGTCGCCCTTCTTGCCCTCGATCCAGGCGCGCAGCCGCTCGGCGAACAGGCTCTGGCGCAGGAACAGGTGCTTGGACGGGCGGATCTCGATGTCCGGCGAACCGGACACCGCCGAGCGCGGCTTGATCAGATCGGCAGGGTCGAGCACGCGGGTGCAGTTCTCGCACTGGTCGCCGCGGGCGGCCTCATAGCCACAGTGCGGGCAGGTCCCGATCACATAGCGGTCCGGCAGGAAGCGTTTGTCGGCGTTGGAATAGACCTGCTGGGTGACCCGCTCCTCGATGAAGCCCTGCTCCCACAGGGTCTGGGCGAACATCTGGGTGACGCGGCGGTTCTGGACCGACGACGAGCGGCCGAAATGGTCCCAGGACAGGCCAAAGGCCCGGCCCAGGCGGTGCTGGATCTCGTGCTGCTCGTCGCAGAAGGCGGCCGGTGACATGCCGGCCTCGGCCGCGGCCAGCTCGGTGGGCGTGCCGTGTTCGTCGGTGGCGCAGAGATACAGCGTCTCGCGGCCCAGCGAGCGCTGGAAGCGGGCGAAGACGTCGGCCGGCAGCATGGAGCCCGCGAGCGTCCCCAGGTGCTTGATCCCGTTGATGTAGGGCAAGGCCGAGGTGATGAGGATGCGGGTCATGCGAAGCTCGAAATGAGGAGGCTTGGAAGCGGCGTCATATAGGGCGCCACGCCGCTCGCGCCAAAACCTTCTCGCCAAGCTTCGCGATTGCCTTCAGCATGCGCCGGTTCTTTTGGGGGGACTGAAGCATGATCAAGGGCGTGAACTGGGTCGCGGTCGCCATCTGCGTGGTGCTGCTCGAGGCGCTGGGCTTCCTCTGGTACGGCGTACTGCTGGCCGACGTCTGGACCTCGGCCTTCACCGAGGCCATGGGCCATCCCCCGTCCGCCTCTGGCCAGGCGCTCTACATGGCGCTGGGGGTGGTCAACACCCTGATCCTGGTGGTCGGCCTCGCCTGGATCTTCGCCAAGCTGGGGGTCAACTCCCTGGCCGGGATCGGGGCGGCCGTGGCGGTCTGGTTCTTCTTCAACTTCACCACCATGTCGATCGACTTTCTGTACATGCAGATGCCGGGCCGTCTGGTGATCATGAACATGGGCTACCAGCTGATCAGCTACCTGATCGCCGGCGCCATCCTCGGCCTGATGCCGGCGAAGGGCGCTAAAGCGGCCCCTTAAAGATGAACAGGGCGCCCAGGGCGATGAGGGCGAACCCCACGAGGTGGTTCATCGTCAGGCGCTCGCCCAGATAGGTCACCGAGAACACGGCGAAGACGCTGAGGGTGATGACCTCCTGCATCGTCTTCAGCTCGGCCGGGGAATAGTGCCCCTGGCCGATCCGGTTGGCCGGCACCGCCAGGCAGTACTCGAAGAACGCGATCCCCCAGCTGACCACGATGATCAGCCACAGCGGCCGGTCATGGACCTTCAGGTGGCCGTACCAGGCGAAGGTCATGAAGATGTTTGACGCGATCAGCATCAGGATCGGCGCGATCGCGGCGAAGCTCAGGGGCATGCGGATCTCCACGGCGGGGCTTTATACGTCATGCGAAGGCCAAGGTTCCCCCCTCCCCGAGACCGTCATGGCCGGGCTTGTCCCGGCCACCCATAAGCGCCTGAAGTTCAGGATGGTGAGCGGCGGCGCAGCTCACGCCACTTCGACCAACGCGGTGATCATGGGTGGCCGGGACAAGCCCGGCCATGACGGTGGGATGGGGGCCTAGAGCGCGGGCGTCCGGTCAAACCAGGGCTGGGCCGCCTCAAGCTGCCCGGCCAGGCGGAAAAGCAGCCCCTCCTCCGCCATGCGGCCCACGAACTGGACGCCGATGGGCAGGCCGGACTTGGACCAGGACAGGGGCACGGTCATGGCCGGCTGGCCTGTGTTGTTGAAGGCCTGGGTGTTCGGCATGAAGTCGAACAGGCGCGGCGCATAGGTCTCGATGCTCTCGGTCAGCCAGCCGATGGGAATGGCCGGGCTGCCCAGGGTCGACAGCAGCAGGACGTCATAGGTCTTGAACAGCTCGGCGACCGCCCGGCCATAAGCATGGATCGCCGCCAGGCCCCGGACATAGGCCGGGCCGGTCACGCTCATGCCTCGCCTGGCCATGAACCAGGTCAGGTCCTCGACGTCGGACTGGTCGGCGGGGCGCCCTCGCTTCTCGCTCTCGATCTCCAGGGTGGCGGCGACGCTGGCGGCGATGACGTCGCCGGCGGCCTTCTGCATGGCGGCCAGGTCGCCAGGGACAGTGACCTCTTCCACCGTATGCCCCAGGCTCTCGCACAGCCGCGCGGCGTCGAGCACCGCCTGGGCGCATTCCGGATCCAGCGCAGGGGCCGCGAGCGCGGCGGTGGTGAAGCCGATCCGCAGCTTGCCGGGCGCGCGGCCGACCTCTTGGGCGTAGGGAACCGCCGGCGCCGCCAGATAGTAGGGATCGCCGGACTGCGGCGTACAGACCACGTCGAGCAGCACGGCGCTGTCGCGCACCGAGCGGGTCACCGCATGCTGGATCGAGGCCCCGCCCCACCCCTCGCCCATCGGCGCGAAGGAGACGCGGCCGCGGGACGGCTTCATGCCGAACAGGCCGCAGGCCGAGGCCGGGGTGCGGATGGAGCCGCCGCCATCGCTGGCGTGAGCGGCCGGCACAATCCCGGCCGCCACCGCCGACGCCGCCCCGCCCGACGAGCCGCCCGGCGTGCGGTCGACATCCCAGGGATTGCGGCAGGCGCCCAGGAACTCAGGCTCGGTGATCGGCATCAGGCCGAACTCCGGCGTGTTGGTCTTGCCGAAGATGTTCAGACCGGCCTGCTTGTAGAGCGTGACGATGGCGCTGTCGGCGGCGGCGAGGTTGTCCTTCCACAGGCGCGATCCGCCAGTGGTCACCGTACCGGCCATCATGGCCCCGAGGTCCTTGAGCAGGTAGGGCACGCCGCCGAGCGGCCCCTGCGGCTTGGCCGGCAGGGCTTTGCGGGCCATCTCGGTCAGGTCCAGGGTCACGGCGTTGAGGGCCGGATTGACCTCAGCCATCCGCGCGACGGCAGTGTCCAGAAGCTCGCCGGCCGAGACCTCGCCCTTGGCGACCAGCCCGGCCAGGCCCACGGCGTCGTGCTTGCGATACTCTTCGAACTTCATGGCGCGCTCTCCCTCTTGTCCAGGAGAGGACCACAACCCCAGGTCAGAACCAACGCCGCAGTGGAGCCTTGCGCCCGATCCGGGCAGGCGGGCGCGTCAGGCGGCGCGGCGTCCCTGGCTGCGCCCGCCGGGAAGACGGAACCGCGCCACCAGCCGGTCCAGGCTCTGGGCCTGATCCTTCAGCGCCTCGGCGGCGGCGGAGGTCTCCTCGACCATGGCCGCGTTCTGCTGGGTCATCTGGTCCATCTGGCTGACCGCGGCGTTGACGGCCTCGAGGCCGCTGGCCTGTTCCCGCGCCGAGGCGGTGATCTCAGAGACCAGACGATGCACATCGGCGATGCGCTCAAGGATCGCGGCCAGGGCCTCGCCCGTGCGTCCCACATGCTGGACGCCCGCGCCAACCTCGGAGCCCGAGGTGGCGATCAGGGTCTTGATCTGCTTGGCGGCCTCGGCCGAGCGCTGGGCCAGGCCCCGAACCTCGGAGGCGACCACGGCGAAGCCCTTGCCCGCCTCCCCGGCCCGCGCAGCTTCGACACCGGCGTTCAAGGCGAGCAGGTTGGTCTGGAACGCGATCTCGTCAATCACCCCGATGATCTGGCTGATCTGGGCGGACGAGGCCTCGATCCGGGCCATGGCCGACACGGCGGCCTCGACGACGGACTTCGAGTCCTCGGCGACCGCGCGGGCGTCCGCAGCGGCGGCGCCGGCCTTGCCCGCGCCTTCCGAGGCGTGCCGCACGGTCGCGGTGATCTGGTCGAGGGCCGCGGCCGTCTCCTCCAGGCTGCCGGCCTGGTTTTCGGTACGGCGGGACAATTCGTTGGCGGCGCCGCTGATGTCGGCGGCGCTGTGGCGCAGGCGCCCCGCGGCCTCGACCATCTCGCCCAGGGTCTGGGCCAGGGCGTCGGTGGCCAGGTTGAAATCCTGGCGCAAAGGCTCGTATTCGCTGGGGAACGGCGTATGCGCCCGCAAGGTGAGATCGCCCGCGGCCAGGCCGGCCAGGCCTTCGCCCAGGGTGCGGACCACCCGTTCCTGTTCTTCGCCACTGGTGCGCAGGGCATCGGCCCGCGCCCGCTCAGCCTCGGCCTCGGCGTCGGCCTGGGCGCGCTCGGCCTGCAGGCGGGCGTTGGCGGCCAGTTGGTGTCGGAACCCTTCCAGGGCCTCGGCGATCTCGCCGACCTCATCGCCGGTTCCACCGCCGGGAACCGGCTCGTTGAAGCGGCCCTCGCCCAGGCCCCGAACAGCGGCGACCAGACGGGCCAGGGGCTGGCGGATCACCCGGGTGGAGGTGAAGGTCAAGGCGCCCAGAACCGCGGCCAGCAGCACCAGGCCGCCGACGAACAGGGCCAGGGCCAGGCGACGGGCCGGCGCGGCCACGGCGCCGTGGGAGACATCGGCCACCAGGACCCAGCTCGCGCCATGGTCGTTCAGGCGCACGGGCAGCACAAACCGCTCAGCGCCGCCGCCATCCATCTTCACACCCCGGATCCGTCCCGGCTCGCCCTTCTCCAGGGCCGCCTTGATCACGTCCATACCGGGGTCGGCGTAGGTCTTCATGCGCAGCTTGGCGTCGGGGTGCGATAGCCAGACACCGGACGGCGAGACCAGCATCACCCGGCCCTTGCCCAGGGGATGGATCGCGTCCAGCCGAGCGGCCAGCTCATTCAGCCCGATGTCCAGGCCGGCGACCCCAATCGTCCGCCCGCCCGAAATGATCGGATAGGTCACCGAGGTCATCAGGACCGGCTTGCCCTCGATGTCGTCCGTGTAGGGCTCCAGCACGGCGCCGCGCCCGCTGCGGAACGAGGTCACATAGTAGGGCTCCTGCGCATCGCTGTCAGAGCCGCTCTGGAAGGTCAGGCCGGACTTGCCGCGCACCCAGTAGGCGTCAAAGCGGCCGGTTTCGGTGCCGGCCAGGTCGTTGCGGCCGGCGGCCTCGGCGTCCGAGCCCAAGGTCTCTCCCGGCTCCAGGATGGTCCAGGCGCCCAGGACCACCGGCTCGGCCGTGGCGGCGGGCTTCAGCAGCTCCAGCAGGGCGGGCCGACTGTGGGCGCCGCCGGCCTTCGCCGCCGCCATCGACCCGGCCAGGGCGCGGGTGGAGGCGTCCACGGCGGCGAGCTCGCCGCTGATCTCGCGGGCCGCGTCCTGAGCGATGGCCTGCGCATAGAGCTCCGACAGGCGGGTCATCTCCCGCCCGGTGCTCCAGGTCAGGACGGCGGCGCCGGCCAGCACCAGGAGACTGATGGACAGGCCCGCGGCGAGCATCAGCTTGCCCGCCACCTTCAATCGACGCGACATGGTTATCGACACGCTACTAGGTCCCCCTGGACCGCGACTGAAAGCCGCAATGCTGAAAAAATACTCAATGAATGTTCGCCGAAAGCGAGCATGCCCCACTGTCGCGCGGCAAGATGGCGCGCCCACCCTGGGCGCCGCAGATCACCCAAGGGCGGCCGCGCCGAACCGGTTGCATCGGCCGGGGACAAGCGGATAAAGGGGGGACCGTGGCTCCGCGTGGCGTCGCGCGGAAGACGCCAGGCCGCCAAGCCGGCGAAACCGAAACAAATACAACGCGCCGGCTTAGCTCAGTTGGTAGAGCAGCGGTTTTGTAAACCGAAGGTCGCGGGTTCGAATCCTGCAGCCGGCACCATTTCCCCCGAGCCCCGACCGTGACCGCAGAGCGTCCGCCGATCCGCATCTTCATCGACGCCGACGCCTGTCCGGTGAAGGACGAGGTGTACAAGGTAGGCGCCCGATATGGGTTGAAGACCTGGGTGGTCTCCAACGCCTTCATGGTGATTCCGGCCTCGCCGCTGATTTCGCGCATGATCGTCGACGCCGGCCCCGACGTGGCCGACGACTGGATCGTGGAGCAGGCGAGCGCGGGCGACATGGTGGTGACCAACGACATTCCCCTGGCCGACCGGGTGCTGAAGAAGGGCGCCTACGCCATCGGCGCGAACGGGCGACCGTTCACGGCTGACTCCATCGGCCAGGCCCTGGCCCAGCGTTCGATCATGGAGCACCTGCGCGCCTCGGGCGAAATCACCGGTGGTCCGAGGCCCTTTGACCGCAACGACCGGTCGCGCTTTCTCCAGGCCCTGGACGAGGCCATCAACAAAGAGCTGCGCAGGCGTCGCTGATTGTTTTGGATCACTTGCGCGGGGACGGGACTGGAGTAGCTTCCGCGCCGCATCCTTTCCGGAGATCTCGCATGCGTCGCTTCCTCCTCGCCGCCACCCTCGTCACCGCCGCCGCGCTCGCCGGCTGCGGCAAGCAACAGGCCCAGTCGACCGGCTCCGAGGAGACGGCCGCCGAACCCGCAGCGGCCCCGGCCGCGGAAGAGGGCCTTACCGACGCTCAGAAGCAGACCCTGCTGGCCTCCCTGCCCGCCCCTTACAACACCGGCGACGTCGCCAACGGCAAGAAGGCCTTCCTGGTCTGCAAGTCCTGCCACACCCTGGTTGAGGGCGGCGCCAACATGACGGGCCCGAACCTGCATGGCGTCTTTGGCCGCAAGGCGGGCACGGAAGGCGGCTTCGCCTACTCCGAAGAACTCAAGGCCTCGGGCCTGGTGTGGGACGCCGCGACCATCGACAAGTGGGTCGCCAACCCGAAGGCCATGGTGGCCGGCACCAAGATGTCCTTCGTGGGCGTCAAGAACGAGAAGGACCGGGTCGATCTGGTCGCCTACCTGAAGACGGAAACCAGCGCCGCGCCGGAATAGGCGCGGACATCGCAAAAGCAACCTTGACGCGACTTTCGGCCAAGCCCAAATTGGGGAAGCCGAAGCCGTTTCGCATCTGACGGTCTTCGCACACCCGGCGTCTCCGCAAGCGTCGCCGGGATCAAGCGTAGGGCCGCACCCCGCGCCAGCGCCGTGACAACCCCCTGTCCGACGCGCCTGACTCCAAGAGCGCCTCCCCGTTTCGGCGGGGAGGCGTTTTCATGTGGGGAAAAGGACCTATTCGGCGGCGTTCGCGGCGCGGGCGTGTTCGTCGGCCTCGAAGGCCTCGATGCGGCGCGCCGTCGCCTGGGGCGACTTCGTGAACCGGGCCAGCAGGTTGTAGAACACCGGCACGATGAACAGGGTGAGCAGGGTCGAGAAGATCGCCCCGAAGAAGATCACCACCCCGATGGTCTTGCGGCTCTCGCCCCCGGCCCCGCCCCACAGGATCAGCGGAATGGCGCCGGCGGCCGCGGAGATCGAGGTCATGATGATCGGACGCAGGCGCAGGGAGGCGCTTTCGATCACCGCCTCGCGCACCGACAGGCCCTCGTCCCGCAGCTGGTTGGCGAACTCCACGATCAGGATGCCGTTCTTGGCGGCGATGCCGACCAGGATGATCAGGCCGATCTGGCTGTAGGTGTTCACCGTCGAGCCCACGACCAGCAGCCCGAACAATCCGCCCACCACGGCGACCGGCACGGTCAGCATGATGACGCCCGGGTGGATCCAGCTTTCGAACTGGGCGGCGAGCACCAGGAAGACCAGCAGCAGGGCCATGGCGAAGGCCAGGCCGACGGCGCCGCCGGCCTCCAGATAGTCCCGCGCCGTGCCGCCCCACTTGATGGTCATGCCGGGGTGCTTGGCGACCTCGTCCTGGAAGAACTTCACCCCCTCGCCCACGGTGTAGCCGGGGTTCAGCTGGACGCTGAGGGTGATGGAGCGCAGGCGGTCGACCCGCGAACGGTCCGGCGTATCGCCGCGCACCCGCGTGCTGACCACCGAGGACAGGGGCACGGTCGACCCCGCCGTCGTCCGCACATAGAGGTCGCCGACGTCCTGCTCGGTCTGCCGCTTCGCGCGGTCGGTCTGCAGGATGACGTCGTATTCCTGGCCGTCCTTGATGTAGGTGGTCACCTTGCGGGAGCCGAACATGGTCTCCAGCGCCCGGCCCACGGACTGGGCCGAGACGCCGAGATTGGCCGCCTTGTCTCGGTCGAGGTCGACCAGCAGACGCGGCGAGGTCGGCTCATAGTCCAGCCGGGCCCGCGACATGTTCGGATTAGACTGAACGGCCTCCATGATCGGGCGGATCGCCGCCTCGATCTCCGGATACTCGTTGCCCAGCACGATCAGGTCGACACTGGAGCCGCCGCCCCCGCCGCCGCCAGGCCCACCGCCGCGCTGCAGGCTGGGGCGCACCGAGGCGATCGCCCGCACCGAGGTGACCGAGGCGAATTCCTTGTTCAGCTGAGCGGCAAGATCCTGCGAGCTCATATTGTGCTTGCGGGTGTCGGGCAGCGAGATCGAGAGGTTGGCGGTGTTGAACTGGGCCTGGCCGAACCGCGGGACACTGACCGTATAGCGCTCGATGGTGCCGTCCTTGAGCAGCGGCATGATCTTGGCCTCAAGCTCGCGCGCCGCCTTGACGGTGTAGTCATAGCCCGTGCCTTCCGGCGCCTGGACCATCACGTCCACCCGGCCACGGTCTTCGTTGGGGACCAGCTCAGACGGCAGGGCCGCGAACATCGCCCAGGCGCACAGCCCCAGGAAAGCCACCAGGCCGCCGGCGATGAAGCCCACGCCCTTGCGACCCAGCAGGGCCTCCAACGAGGCGTGATAAGAGTTGCGCAAGCGCGCCATGCCGGCGTCGACCCGACGCGCCAGCCAGCCCTCACCATGGGCGGGGCGGAGAAGCCGCGACGACAGCATCGGCGAAAGAGACAGGGCCAGCAGAGCCGAGAAGGCCACGGCGGCGGCGATGGCCACCGCCAGCTCCACGAACAGCCGGCCGATATAGCCGGGCATGAACATCAGCGGCGCGAACACCGAGATCAGCACGATGGTGGTGGCCACCACGGCGAAGAACACCTGACGCGCGCCGCGCTGGGCGGCGACTATGGGCGGCTCGCCGTCATCGATCCGGCGCTGGATGTTCTCGACCACCACGATGGCGTCATCGACCACCAGGCCGATGGCGAGCACCAGGGCCAGCAGGGTCAGGAGGTTGATCGAGAAGCCCAGGGGGGCCAGGACGATGAAGGTCGACAGGATGCAGATCGGGGCGACGATCGACGGGATGAGCGCCGCCCGCCAGGTGCCCAGGAAGATGAAGTTCACCAGGGCCACCAGGGCGAGCGAGATGCCCATGGTGATCCAGACTTCCTGGATCGCGTGCTGGGTGAAGACCGTATAGTCCACCGAGACGTCGAGCCGGGTGCCTGGGGGCAGCGACCTGTTGATCTCGGCCAGCTGCGCCTTCACCCCGGCGGCGATGTCCAGGTCGTTGGCCTGGGACTGGCGGGTGACGGCCATGCCAACCTGTTCGCGCCCGTTGGAGCGGAACATCCGGCGGCGCTCGTCAGGCCCCTCCTCCACCCGGGCGATGTCGCCCAGCCGAGTGACATAGGCGTTGGGATTGGACTGGGCCGTCGCCAGCGCCCCGGCCGCGGAGGCCGTGGTGCCAAGCGCGCCATTGTTGCCGGCGACGGTCGTGGTCGAGGTGGTGGCCCGAGAGGTCGGGACTACCGGAAGCTTGGCGAACTGCTCGGGCGTCGAGTAGCCGCGGGCCACCCGGATGGTGAAGTCCTTGGTCGGCGCTTCCAGCGAGCCGGCCGGCAGCTCCAGATTCTGAGCGTTCAGCGCCGCCTCGACGTCGTCCACGGTCAGGCCGCGGGCCGCCATGGCCTGGGGATCCAGCCAGACCCGCATGGAGAAAGCCTGGTTGCCGGCCAGGTTCACCTGGGCGACGCCGGGCACCGTGGACAGCCGCTCGACCAGATAGCGGTTGGCGTAGTCCGACAGTTGCAGGCGGTTCAGCTTCGTCGAGGAGAAGCTGAGGAACATGATCGGCGAGGCGTCAGCGTTGGCCTTGGCGATCTGCGGCGGATCGGCCTGGTCGGGCAGCTGTGACACCACTCGGCTGACCGCGTCGCGCACGTCATTGGCCGCGTCGTCGAGGTCGCGGTCGAGGGTGAAGGAGATGTTCACCCGCGAAACGCCGTCGCGGCTGGAGGAATTGACCCGGTCGATGCCCTGGATGCCGGCGACCTGGCGCTCGATCACCTGGGTGATCCGCTCCTCGACCACCTCGGCGGAGGCGCCGCGATAGATGGTCGACACGGACACCACCGGCGGATCGACGCTGGGCAGCTCGCGGACCGCCAGGGCGCTGAAGCAGGCCAGGCCCACCACGCACAGGATGATCGCGGCCACCGCCGCGAAGACCGGGCGGCGGACGGAGAGGTCAGAGAGCATCATGCCGCGGGTCGGGCGCCGCCCGCTCCCGCGCCAGCGCCGGCCATAGGCGGTTTACTGCCTGGGCGGCCGCCCGCCGGTCGGATCGGCGCGCCGGGCTGGACCTTGTTCAGGCCGTCGGCCACCAGCTTGTCGCCAGCCGCGACCCCGTCCTTGATTTCGACAAAGCCGTCCTGGCGCACGCCCGTGAGCACCGGCCGCTGCTCGGCGACCGTGCGCTCGCCGCGCTGGCCGATGGCGAAGACAAAGGCGTTGTCGCCCTGGACCGACAACGCGGTCTCAGGCGCCGCCAGGGCCTGGCGCACGCCCTGGGCGATGGCGACCCGCATCATCATGCCGGGCTTGATGCGATGGTCGGGGTTGGCGAACTCGGCGCGAGCCGTGAGCGCACGGGTCCGCTCGTCGATGCGGGTGTCGAGCTTGGCGATCCGACCGGAGATCTTCTCCCCCGGATAGGCGTCGACCGAGGCGGTCAGCGCCTGGCCCTCGCGCACGGCGGCCAGCATCCGGTCGGGGATCTGGAAGTCGACGCGGATGGTGTCGATGGAATCCAGGGTGACGATGGCCGCGCCAGGGTTGATCAGGGCGCCCGGAGCGATGTCGGACAGGCCCACGACGCCGGAGAACGGGGCGCGGATCACCCGGTCGCCCTGGCGGGCCTGGGCCGCGGCGACATCGGCCTTGGCCGAGATCCAGGCGGCTTCATACTGGTCCAGGGCGGACTTGGAGGCGAAACCCTTGTCCGCCAGGGTCTTCCAGCGCTCATAAGCCCGCTGGGCCTGGAGGGCGCGGGCTTGGGACTGGGCGATGCCGGCGTCCTGTTCGGTGGTCTTGAGTTCCACCAGCACCTGGCCCTGGCGCACCGCCTGGCCGGGCGTAAACAGAACGCGGTCCACCAGCTGGGTGGTCGCCGCGCTCAGGGTCACCGATTGCTTGCCCTTGGCGACGCCCAGGACGTCGATGGTGTCGACGAAGGTGCGCGGCTGCACCACGGTCACGTCGACCTGGGTGGGGCCACCGCCCCTGCCCCCCATGCCGCCGCCCATGCCGCCGCCGGGCCGTGCGCCGCCCGCGCCAGCCTGGGGCGGACCGCCCGGACCAGACGAGGGCTTGCCCCCAAGGATCTTGGCGGCTCCGACCACGACCATGATGATCAGCACAAGGATCGCGCCAGCGAGGAAGAAATGGCGTCGCAGCAAGGGCTTGGGAACTCCGTCGCCTCGGAATGGAAGCGCTAGTCTAAAAATCTTCAGCGCTCATATGGCGTTTAGAAAGGCCACGTCCAGTGACAGAACCATGTCGACCGATTTCCGCGCCGAAATATCAATCGATCTGCCGCGAATGGCGCAGACAATCGGCGCAAATTCGGTCTGGCGCGCAAATAAAACGGGCGCCCCAAGGGCGCCCGCAGATTGCCGTTCTGTGAGTTCGAAGGCTTAGGCGTCGTAGCCCGGCGACTCCTTGTCCAGGCGACGCAGATTGCCCGGCCAGGCGAGCTTGCCGCCAAGGCCGCGCATGGTCTGGCCCCGCACCTCGGCCTGGGCCGCGTCCGGCGCGATCAGCACGTTTTCGCGGCCGCCCGAGAGCGCCATGATCTGCATCTTACAGGCGCGCTCGAGGTAATACATGTTGAGCCAGCAGTCTGACGCCGTCTCGCCGGTGGTCAGGGTGCCGTGGTTGCGCAGCAGCACCATGGGCTTGTCACCGACGTCGGCGATCAGGCGCTCGCGCTCGTCCAGGTTCAGGGCGATGCCTTCGTAGTCGTGATAGGCCAGCTTCGGCAGGCAGATCAGGGCGTGCTGCGACAGGGGCAGCAGGCCTTCCTTCTGGGCGGCCACGGCCACCCCCTGGTCCGTGTGCAGGTGCATCACGAACATGGCGTCCTCGCGGGCCGAGTGGATGGCCGAGTGGATGGTGAAGCCCGCCGGATTGATGAAGTAGGGCGTGTCCTGGAGGATGTTGCCGTCCAGGTCGATCTTCACCAGCGACGAGGCGGTGATCTCGCCAAAGAACATGCCGTAAGGATTGATCAGGAAGTGGTGCTCCGGCCCCGGAATACGGGCCGAGATGTGGGTGTAGATCATGTCGTCCCACCCGTTCAGCGCCACCAGGCGGTAGAGGGCGGCGAGATCGACCCGCGCTTCCCACTCTTCAGCGCTGACCTTGCCCTTCAGCGAGGTGATCCCCGCAAGCGAACCATCGGCCATGGCGGCCTCCCTGTATGGCGTCTCTGTTGGCCGGCAAACTCGCGCCGGGGGACCCTTGCGTCAAGCTAATCGGGCTTCGCCATCGCCTTGATCAGGTTGTAGTGAAACTGCAGCCCCTCGGCGAAGGCCTTGGCGGAGATGCGCTCGTCGCGGCCGTGGGCGCGATTGTCGTCGATATCCCCCCAGATGGACGACATGGCGTAGCTCGGCATGCCGGCGCCGCGGGTGAAGACGGAGTCCGAAGCGCCGCGATCCATGTGCGGGGCCACCGGCACGCCGGGCCAGGAGGCGTGAACGACGCTCGTGAACCTGGCCATCAGCTTCGGATCCAGCACCGATTCCGGCGACGGCTTGGCGGGATAGGCCACGCTCATCTTCACCTGCGGGTCGGCGATCACCTCGACCAGCCTGGCCGTGACATTCGCCTGAGTGTCATTGGGCATCATCCGGCATTGGATGGTGGCGCGGGCGCGCTGCGGCAGGGCGTTCTCGGAGTGACCGCCGGACACCCCCGTCGCGACGCAGGTGGTCCGCAGGGCGGCGTTGTAGTGCGGCGAGGCGCTGAGCCGGGCGGCGGCGGCGAGGTCCGGCGGATCCTTGGACACCGCCTTCAGGTCCTCCGCCTCCTGGCCCGAGGACAACAGGGCGGAGATGGCGAAATCCCCTCGTGTGGTCGCCGTGGTCTGGACCGGGAACTGATAGGCCGCGATCCGGCCAAGCGCAGCGGCCAGACGGTAGATGGCGTTATCGGGCTCGGGGATCGAAGAGTGCCCGCCCTTGTTCGTCGTCTCCAACTGGAAGGTCAGGTAGATCTTCTCGCTGGTCTGGACGCCGTAATAGAGCCGCTTGTCGCCGCGCAGGGCTCCGCCGCCGCCGTCGGTGTTGATCACCAGGGCCGCATCGATCAGCGGACGGTGGTTGTCGATCAGCCACTTTGCGCCGATCTCGTCGCCGACCTCCTCGTCCGAGGTGAAGGCGAAAATCAGATCCCGGTCAGGGACATAGCCCTCGGACTTCAGCCGGATCAGCGAGGCCAGCATGATGGCGTCCTCGCCCTTCATGTCCTGGGTCCCCCGCCCGTACCACCAGCCGTCCTTTTCGGTCAGGGTGAAGGGATCGACAGTCCAGTCCTCGGCCTTGGCCTCCACCACGTCGAGGTGCCCCAGGAACAGGACCGGCTTGGCCGAAGGGGTCTTGGCCCGCAGCCGAGCCACGATCTGGGCCTGCTCCGGGTGTTCGGGGATCTGCAGCAGCTGGACATCGGCGTCCGAGAACCCCGCCGCCTTCAGCCGCGCCTGGATCGCCTGGGCCGCCTTCAGGGTGCCGTGGTCGTGGACCGTGTTGATGGCCACCAGCTCCTTGAGGATGTCGTGGGCGAGCGCCTGGTTGGCGGGCGGCGCAAACGGCGCTGCGGCCTGGGCCCCACCGGCGAACAACAGAGCGGCGGCGGTCAGGGCGGGCAAGGTGGGATGCATGGCGGGCTCCAGAAACTCGGCCGAGCTTGAGCCGTCCCGCGAGGCCCTGTCGAGGCCTCAGTTCGCCGCCTGCTCGCGTTTCAGCCGGAAAGCCTCGACGACGCAGGGCAGCACCAGCCAGTCGATCGCCTCACCCACCGCCTCAAGCTCCTTCACGGTGCTGGACGACATATGCAGGTACTGGGCCTCGCAGATGAAGTGGACCATGGGGATGGTCGGATCGATCCGCCCGGCCAGGCCGTGCAGATTGAACTCCTCGGCGAAGTTGGTGGCCTCGCGCAGACCGCGGACGATGTGGGTCGCGCCGATGCTGCGGGCGTAACGCATCAGCCCCTGGTTGGCGTAGTCGCTGATCTCCAGGGCCCCGCCGAACAGCAGGCCGTCCGCATCGGCGGCGCCGGGCCACAGCTCGGCGATCGAGGTGCGGATCAGGGCCTTGCTCTGCTCCTCGCTGAAGGCGCGGGTCTTGCGGACATTGGTGCCGATGGCGACGTGGACCGCGTCGAAGGTCGCGAGCGCCTTGCGGATGATGTCCAGGTGCCCGCGGGTGATCGGGTCGAAGGAGCCTGCGTACAGCGCCTTGGTCTTGCCGGCTTTCAGCACGGTCCCTCGCTTCGGATTGGGCTTCAGGTCTGGGTGCGGACGCGGGCGACGGCGTCCAGCCAGCGGGCATAGGCGCCCTCGCGGGCGTGGGCGTTCAGGGCCGGATCGTACCGCTCTGTGGCCGGACGGGCCGAGGCGGCCTCCTCCACCGTGGCGTAGACCCCCGCGCCCAGGCCGGCGAACAGGGCCGCCCCCAGGGCCGTCGTCTCCTGGTAGCTCGCCCGTCCGACGGCGACGCCGGTCAGGTCGGCGAGGCGCTGGCTGAACCAGGCCGAGCGCGACATGCCGCCATCGATGCGCAACTCCACCCCTGCCCCGAACGCCTGCGGCGCGTCAGCGCGCATGGCCTCGATCAGGTCGCGGGTCTGCAGGGCGCAGGCGTCGAAGGCCGCCTGGGCGATCTCGGCCAGGCCGGCGTCACGGGTCAGGCCGAACAGGGCGCCGCGCGCATCGGCGTCCCACCAGGGGGCGCCCAGACCAGTGAAGGCCGGCACCAGAACCACGCCATGATCCGGCCGGGCCGTCTGAGCCAGGGCTTCGACGCCGGAGCCGCCGCTGGCGACGCCCAACCCCTCATTGATCCATTGCAGCGCCGCGCCGGCGATGAAGATCGAGCCTTCCAGGGCGTAGGTGGGCCGTCCGCCCAGCCGCGCCGCGACCGTGGTCAGCAGGCGGGCCCGCGACGGGGCCAGGAACTCGCCGGTGTTGACCAGCATGAAGCAGCCGGTGCCGTAGGTGGCCTTCATCTCGCCGGCCTTGACGCAGCCCTGCCCCATCAGGGCCGCCTGCTGGTCTCCCGCCACGCCACGGATCGGAACCGCCGCGCCCAGCAGGCCGGCGTCAGCCGCGCCATAGTCGGCCGCGCAGTCCAGCACCTGGGGCAGCAGGGCCGCCGGCACGTCCAGAAGGTCCAGCATCTCCGCCGACCAGGCCTGGGTCTTCAGGTCGAACAGCAGGGTGCGCGAAGCGTTGGTGGCGTCCGTGGCGTGCACCCGCCCGCCCGTCAGCTTCCAGATCACCCAGGCGTCCATCGTGCCGCAGAGGAGCTCGCCGGCGGCGGCCCGCGCCCGTGCGCCCGGGACCTCGTCCAGCATCCAGGCGATCTTGGTGCCCGAGAAATAGGGGTCCAGCAGCAGGCCGGTGGTCTCGCTGACCCTGGCCTCGTGGCCGGCGGCGCGCAGGCGCTCGCAGGTCGGGGCGGTGCGGCGGTCCTGCCAGACAATCGCCTTGTGGATCGGCTCGCCGGTCGCCTTGTCCCAGATCACCACCGTCTCACGCTGATTTGTGATCCCGATGGCGGTGACCTCCGCCATGGCGCGGCCGGCCTTCTGGACCGCGGCCTTCAGCACCTCGACGCTGGCCTGGAAGATCTCGGCGGCGTCGTGCTCCACCCAGCCGTCGGCCGGATAGTGCTGCTCCAGGGGCTTGCCCGCCTCAGCGATGGCCTTGCCACGGCCATCGAACAGGATGGCGCGGGTCGATGTCGTGCCCTGGTCCAGAGCCAGCAACAAGGTTTCGCTCAACGTCTCCCCCCTTCCCGGCGCCTGCCGCGGCGCAAGCTGCGCTGTTCGGCCGCATTCATGGTCAGCGGCTTGTAACCATGTTTTCATCCAACCCGGAGCAGATTCGCCACCGAGTCTCTTGTTCCAAAGCCAGTTGAGGTCCCTCCGAGTGAGCGTCGCGGCCAAGACCCAGGAAATCCTGTCCCTGGCCCGCAGTCGGGCGGTGCAGGATCGTGAGCGCCTGCTACTGGCCATCGTCGACCTGTGCGACGCCGGCGACAGCGCCAACGCTCTGATGGAATCGCCGCCGGTCCAGGGCCTGCTGTCCTCCATCTTCATGAGCCTGGTGGTCGAGGCCGAGCGCGACATCCGCCGCCGCCTGTCCGAAAAGCTCGCCACCGCCAGCTGGGCCCCCGTGGCTCTGATCAACGTCCTGGCCCTGGACGACATCGAAATCGCCCGGCCGGTGATCGCCTCCAGCCCCGTGCTGCAGGACCAGGACCTGATCCGCCTGCTGGTCGAGGCGACCGTAGAGCACCAGATCGAGGTCGCCCGCCGCCCGCAGCTGGGCGCGCCCGTCGTGGCCGCCATCCTGGAACAGAACGAACCTGCCGTGCTCACGGCCCTGGCCGGCAACGCCACCGCCCGGGTGACGCCGGGCGACCTGCGGCGTCTGATCGGCGCCTCCGAGCGCGTCGCGGCCCTGCGCACCCCGCTGTCGCGCCATCCCGGCCTGACCGACGACCTGGCGCGCGAACTGTATCTCTGGGTCGGCCAGGCCCTGCGCAACAGCCTGGCCAATCGCTTCCGCCTGGACCAGGCCGCCCTCGACGCCGCCATCGCCGAGTCCGTGCGCGAGGCCCATGGCGGGGTTCAGCACGAGGTCGAGGGCACTGTGGTCTTCCCCAAGGAAGACGAGCGGGAGGACATGGAGAAGCGGCTGCTGGCCAAGCTGGACGCTGCGGGCCAGCTGCGCCCCGGATACCTGCTGCGCGCCCTGCGCGAGGCCAAGCTCAGCCTGTTCATCGGGGGCCTGACGACGCTGGGCCGCTACGACCCCAACCAGGTGCGCAAGGCCATCGATTCAGACCGCCCGGAGCTGCTGGCCCTGGCCTGCGCGGGCGTCGGCATCGACCGCAGCGTCTTCCCCACCATCCTGGACCTGGTGCGCGAGCTCAACGGCGGCCAGCCCGGCGGCGGCGCGGAGGGCGCCCGGCGCGCCGCCGGCGCCTTTGGCCCCTTCTCGCCCGATATTGCGCGCACCGCCTTCGTCCAGGCGATCGCCAAGGTTTGACAAGCCGGCCCATTCGCAGGCTTCTGGCGGCGCATGTTCAAGGCCGAACCTCACGTGACTCGCCTCGCCTTCCTGGCCAGTGACCGGCACGAAGCGCAGGAGGCCCGCAGCCTCCTAGCCAGCCGCTACGGCGACGCCAGCCCGGCTGACGCTCAGGTGATTGTCGCCCTCGGCGGCGATGGCTTCATGCTGGAAGTGCTTCACGCTCACATGGGCTCGGGCAAGCCGATCTACGGCATGAACCGCGGCTCGGTCGGCTTCCTGATGAACGAATACAGCGAGGACGACCTGCTTGAGCGGATCAACGCCGCCGAGCACGCCGTCATCCATCCCCTGTCCATGCAGGCCGTGGATGTGCACGGCGCCAAGCACATGGCCCTAGCGATCAACGAGGTCAGCCTGCTGCGCCAGACCCGCCAGACCGCCAAGCTGCGGATCTCCATCGACGGCAAGGTGCGCTTAAGCGAGCTGTCCTGCGACGGCGCCCTGGTGGCGACCCCAGCGGGGTCAACGGCCTATAACCTGTCGGCCCACGGCCCGATCATCCCGCTGGAGGCCAAGGTGCTGGCCCTGACGCCGATCAGCGCCTTTCGGCCGCGGCGCTGGCGCGGCGCCCTGTTGGCCCACACGGCTAAGGTGTCCATCGAGGTGCTGGAAGGTGACAAGCGCCCGGTCAGCGCTGTGGCGGATAATTTTGAGGTCCGCGACGTGGTCCAGGTTGATGTGGCCGAAGACCGCGAGAAGAGTATGGTCATGTTGTTCGACGCAGGTCGCAGCCTCGAAGAACGCGTATTGGCGGAACAATTTTCAGTATAATTTCAATCCATTAAAGCCTCATCCGTTGTTAACGCATCAGCGCTAGTGTGAGTCGACGATGTCAGGAGCCCCGTTGTGAGCCAGCAGAATTCCGGTCAGGTGATCCCGGCGTCCAACGCGTTGAAGCTGAAGGTCGGCGGCCGTTTCGGCGCCCTGGATCCGGCGGCGATCGCCAAGGCTGAAGCCGCGCTGAAAAGCCTGTCGGGGAACTTCGGCCAATGGTTGCAGGACGAGGTCACCAAGCTTGAGACCGCCCGCGCCCGGGTGAAGACCGAGGGCGTGACGCCCGAGACCATGGAATTCCTCTATCTCCGCGCCCACGATCTCAAGGGCCTGGGCACGACCTATGAGTTCCCGCTGGTCACCCGGATCGGCGCTTCGCTGTGCAAGCTGATCGACGACAAGGACAAGCGGCTCAGCGCCTCCATGGCCCTGATCGACGCCCACATCGACGGCATCCGCGCCGCGGTCCGCGACGGGATCAAGACCGACGATCACCCGGTGGGCAAGATCCTGGTGACCGAGCTCGAGCGCATGGTCACCGACGCGGGCGCCTGAGCGGCGCCCGCACCGACTACATCACGTTTTCCAGCGGCTCCGCCACGTCGCCATAGCCGGCGTGCGGCGGCAGCACGAGCACGCGACGGCCGTCCCGCTCGGTGATCTCCGGCAGCACGGTCACCAGCTCGCGGGACCGCGCCCGCGCCACGCAATCCGCCGCGCTCTCCGCCTCCGCCAGCAGCTGCACGTTCATGCGCGTCGGGAAGATCACCTTGCGCTCACCGGCGGCGGCCAGGCGCAGGACCTCCTTGGGCTGGATCCATTCGGCGTCCACGGTCTCGCGACCGTCGCAGGCCGCCAGCTGGTCCTCCGGCGCCCGGGCCGCATAGAACCAGGTGTCGAATCGCTTGGGCGTCAGCGGCGGGGTGATCCAGCGCGCGAACACCGTGAGCGCATGCAGATCGATCTGGACATTCAGGTCGCGGACCACGTCCAGGAAGCTCAGCTTGCCGGCGTCCACCGCCAGGCGGACGTCCAGGGGCGCGGCCTCGCCGGTGATCGGCGCGCCGTCGCGGCGGCGGCCCAGCATCAGGCCCGCCTCCTCGAACACCTCACGGATCGCGGCGATCCGCAGGCCACGCTGAACCGGATCAAAGTCCTCCCAGCCCACCATATGCTCGGCCCAGGCCTCGTCGGCGTCGCCGGCGTGCGTCTTGCCGCCCGGAAACACCAGCGCCCCGGTGGCGAAGTCGATCTGGTGGTGCCGCTTGACCATCAGGACCTCGAAGGTCGGGTCGTCGCGGAGGATCAGGATGGTGGCCGCCGGCTTGATGGCGGAGTCGGGCGCGATCTCGGTCATGCCGCAAGCTTGGGCGCCCCACGCGCCCTGCGCAAGCAGGCTTTTCGTGCGCCCTTAGGTCAATCCGACCGGGAAAAGGTCAGGCGACGTGAGCGGCCCGCGCACCGCGACGGGCCTCGGTGGAGACCCGGTCCATCTTTTCGAGCAGGTACTCGACATCCTCGCGCGACGCCGTGGCGGGCTGGGTCAGGAACCGCTGCAGCATGCGCTCCTGGAACCGCTCGCGGTCCTTGGCCCCGCCGTCGAATTCCATGGAGTGATAGGTGTCCACCGCCGCCCGGAAGGCGGGATAGAGCCGGGCCGGCATGCCGGTGCGCTCATAGATGGCCCGCAGGCCCAGGGGGCCGGCGTCATGGATCATCAGCCAGGTGCGGTGATGCGGCACGCTGGCCAGCTCGGCCACGCCCCACTCGAAGAAAGTCATGTGCCCGTGCGACAGGGCCCTGAGCAGCAGCGAGGCGGTCAGCCGCTCGTGCTTGTGTAGGTGGGAGACGAAGGCCTTCACATCCGCCGCGCGCCCGGCCTGGTCGACCAGGTCAATGGTCGCCCGCTCGCGCGAGCCCATGGCGATCTCGATGGCCAGTTCCGGCGGCAGGGCCTGGTGGTTGATCAGGTGATCGCGGACCTGGTCGCTGACCAGGTCGATCAGCTTCTCGGTCACAGACAGGGGCAGGGCCTGGCGGTAGGCCACCGAGGCCAGCACCCGCTCGGACTTCTCGAAGCGCTCAATCACCTTCTGCAGGGTGCGTTCAGCGATGTCGGCGTTGTCATTGGCGCAGACCGCCTCGACGGCGCGCTCCACCCCCTGCTCGACGATGGCTTCGCTGACCTGCTGAGAGACGCGCGGGCGCTTGGCGATCACCACCTGACGCACCGGCCCGCCCAGGCGGACGATCTCCACCAGATCGGCGTCGGTGAAGGCCGGCGAGGCCGACAGGATGGGCAGGGAAATGCTTTCGACGTCCCTGGCCAGGCGCAGGGCTACGTCACGCGGCACATTGGGCGAGGCTTTCAGGGTCACTGAAATGGCGCGACGCACCAGCTCGGCGGCGTCGGCGGCCATGACCCGCAGGATTTCGTGGGCCTGTTCCCGCTCGGCGGGCGTCAGGATCGCGCGGTCGATATTGCGGCAGATCTTGTGAGCGGCCACCGCGCGTTCGTCAGGGGTCGCCCCCCTCACCAGCGTGCGGATATCTTCATCCGTCAGCGCGGCACGCGTCGTCGACATTCGCCCTAAACCCCTGAGCGCCGGAATCGGCAATCTCTCGCGAGCATACTCGATCATTAGGCTTAATGATCGGTTTCGGCGGCGGACGCGGTTATCCTTACGATTAACGGTGTTCCGTAACGGCTCGCCAAGGCTGTGGCCCTAGGCTGGTTTGCAACCATGCAAAGGTCTCACGCCGTGCCCGTCCCGCCCGATCTTCGATCGCCCGAGCCCCAGCGCGGCGGGGTTTCCGCCACCCAGCAGGCGCTGGACGCGCAGACCGCCCTGCTCCCCTACGCCCTGGCCGTATTCACGGTCAGCCTGCCCGCCTATGTCTGGGCCGGCAGCCACGCGCCTAACGCGGTGTGGATGAGCGTCACCTTCGCCATCTTCGCCGCCGCCTGGGCGGCCTTCTACGGCGCCGTGAACTGGCTGAAGCAGCCCGACGCGGCCACGAACCTCAAGCTGCGCGGCCGGATCCAGATCCTGTGCGCCCTGCTCTGGGCCGTGGCCGTGGCCCAGATCGCCGTCTTCGCCGACGGCGCAGGCCCGGCCCGCGAACCCCTGCTGATCACCGCCGTCGCCGCAGCCGTTGTGATCGTCTTTTTCGCCTCGCCCTGGCTGCCGAGCCTGCTGATCGTCGGCCCCGCCGCCGCCGCCGGGCCGCTGATCGCCCTGTTCGGCCACGCTGAGACCCAGGAGATCGGCAAGCTGAGCTGGGGCGCCATCGCCCTCGCCATGGCCCTGGCCCTGATCTTCAACCGCGTGCTGCGTCGCCAGTTCGAGATGGCCGCCGAGCGCGAGGCCCTGATCGCCGACCGCGCCGGCATGGTGGAGGCCTCCCGGCGCCTCGCCCAGTCCAAGTCCGACCTGGTCGCGACCCTCAGCCATGAGATCCGCAACGGCTTGACAGGCGTCGCCCACGTCCTGGCCGCCGCCGCCGGCCGCAACGGCCGTGGCGCGCCATCGCGCGAACAGCTGTCCGCCGCCCTCGACGCCGCCAACGACCTGATCGCGGTGCTGAACACCACCCTGGATTCCGAGACCGCCGAGGCGGGGCGCCTGTCGGTCGACGCCCGGCCCTTCGATGCGGTCTCCCTGCTGCGCGACCTCGTCCTGCTGAACCGGCCGCACGCCACAACCAAGGGCCTGGAGCTGAGCGTCCATGTCTCGCCAGAGCTCGCCAAGTCCGAGCGGGGCGCCGCCCTGGCCGACCCGCAACGAGTGCGCCAGATCCTGGCCAACCTGATCGGCAACGGGGTGAAGTTCACCGTGCGTGGCCGGGTCGAGGCCCGCATCGAGCTGACGGTCGCAGGCCGGCTGGCCATCGAGATCGCCGACACTGGCCCGGGCCTCGCCGCCGACGAGATGGAGCGGGCCTTCGAGCCCTTCCTGCGGGTGGAACGCACCAGCGCCGGCACGTCCGGCGCCGGCCTGGGCCTGTCCCTGTCGCGTCAGCTGGCCCGTCTGATGGGCGGCGACCTGACCGCCCACAGCGCCGTGGGCGTCGGCAGCTGCTTCCGCCTGGAACTGCCCTTTGACGCCGAGGCCCTGCCGGAGCGCGATGTGACCTATGATGAGCCCGCCGCCCCCATCACCGCCCCGCTGGAGCGCAAGTCCCTGCGCGTGCTGGTGGCCGAGGATGACGGCCTGAACGCCGCCATGCTGCGCGCGGTGCTGGAACAGCTGGGTCACCACGTGGTTCACGCCATCGACGGGCGTCGCGCCTTTGAGCTGGCCAAGTCCATCGAGTTCGATCTGGTGATGATCGACGGCCGCATGCCGAACATGGACGGTCCCGAGACGATCCGCGCCATCCGCGGCCTGCCCGGCCCCATGGCCCAGTCGCCAATCATCGCGGTGATCGGCGGTGACGCCGAGGAGGCCATGGAGTGCTCCGAGGCCGGGGCCGACGCGGTTCTGCGCAAGCCGGTGAGCGTGGGCGCTGTGGCCCGCGCCGTCGCCGACGCCATCGCCGCCGAGCGTACCGTTACGGAAGGCCGCAACGTGGCTTGAGGCCCGGCTCCAGCCCCGACACAATGCCGCCCAAACAGTGGGAGGTGCGGGTGCTGCTCAAGGGTCTGAAGGTCGTCGAATTCGCCTCCTATATCGCTGCGCCCGGCGCGGCGGGCATCATGGCCGACTGGGGCGCCCAGGTGATCAAGGTGGAGCGCCCGGAGGGCGACCCCATGCGCCACGTCTTCGCCGACGCGGCATCCGACCTGGCGGGCAATCCGACCTTCAGCCTGGATAACCGCGGCAAGCGGGCCATCGTCCTGGACATCTCCAAGCCCTCGGGCCGGGACGCCCTGGCCAAGCTGGCTCAGGACGCCGACGTGTTCCTGACCAATGTCCGGCCCGCGGCCCTGAAGCGGGCGGGTCTGGACGAGGCGACCCTGCGCGCCGCCAATCCGCGCCTGATCTACGCCATGGTCACCGGCTACGGCCTGGAGGGGCCGGACGCCGACAAGCCGGGCTTTGACGTCACCGCCTTCTGGGCCCGCGCCGGGGTCGGCCACATGACGGTGCCGAAGGGCGGCGAGCCCTTCCTGCTGCGCACCGGGGTGGGCGACCACACCACCTCCCTCGCCACCGTCTCGGCCATCCTGGCGGCCCTGTACGAGCGCGAGCAGACGGGCCAGGGCCGGGTGGTCCAGACCTCTCTCCTGGCCACCGGCATCTATACGGTCAGCTCGGACCTGGCGGTGCAGCTGGCCTTCGGCCGGCTGGCCTCGGCCCGCCCGCGCACAGCGCCGTTTGACGCCCTGGCCAATTTCTACGCCGCCTCGGACGGCCGCTGGTTCGTGCTCAATCCGCGCGGCGCGGGCAAGGACTGGGTCCCGATCATCACCGCCGCCGGCCGGCCTGACCTGGCCCAGGATGAACGCTTCGCCACCGGCAAGGCTCGCCGGGTCAACGCCGCCGCCTTGGCGGTCGAACTGGACGCCGCCTTCCGCAAGTTCAGTTTCGAGGAGGTCGCCGCCCGGCTGGACGAGGCCGACCTGGTCTGGTCGCCCTTCCAGAGCCCGGCTGATGTGTCCGCCGACCCGCAGGCCGCCGCCGCCGGCGCCTGGGTCGAAATCACCGACGGCCAGGGTCACGGCTTCCGCTCGCCGGCCGCGCCGGCCCGCTTCCCCGGCATGGACCAGTCCACGCGGCCGCCCGCGCCGGTGCTGGGCCAGCACACCCGCGAGATCCTGCGCGAGGCCGGCTACGAGGACGAGGTGATCGAGGCGATGATCCGCGACGGCGCGGCCGTCTAGCTCTTCTTGTCGTCGCGGGCGTCCGACAGGACCCGCAGCATCTCTGTGGAGAACATCGAGCTCGCCAGGCGCAGGCCGGAGCCGCCGGTCTGGGGCATGCCGCTGTCGGCCTCCTGGGGGCCGCGCAGGATCATTTCCATCAGCATCGCCTCTTCGCGGCTGCGATCGGCGTTGCGGGCCGAGGCGTACTGGATGAAGCCCTGGTCCGGCGTGACGCGCGGGGCGTCCACCGCCGGGGCTGCCCCGCCCGTGCGGGTCAGGTTGGCGTAGACCTCTGACACCGTGGCCGCCCGCCCCTCGCGATAGAAGATCGAGCGATTGGCCTGGGCGGCGTCGGGGAACAGGCTGGCCGCGCTGGCGGCGGGCCGGGTCTGGACCGCCTCGATCAGCCGGGCCGAGCCCTGCGGCCCCAGGAAGTGCGCGGCGTAGAGTTCGCCGGCGGTCGGGGTGCGGCCGGTGCGGCCCTTGAGATAGGAGGCGTGGTCCGAAGCGAGTTCGCCGGCCATCAGAGACGCGGCGTGCGGGTCGAGCCGCAGGTCCATGACCGCCTGGCGCGCCTCCCCGCCATTGACCTTGTAGCGACCGTCAGCGCCCCGCTGGATCAGCTCGGCATAGCGAGCGTAGCCGTACTTGGCGCCGTGCTGCTTCAGGGTGGAAAGCCAGGTCTGTTCTGTGAACTGGAACAGGCCAGCGGCCGAGGAGGTCTGGGCCTTGGCCTTGGGGTTGTAGCCGCTCTCGCGGCTGGCGGTCTTCATCAGGAACGAGAAGTCGACCCCCGTCGCGCTGGACGCGCGCTGGATGGCGGTTTCGACGACGCCTCTGAGTCCCTGGATGGCCATGACGCCAGATGTGAAGGGACATGGTTAACGGCGCGCTAACCATACTGCGGCGGACCGCCCCAGGAAGGTCATGGTCCCGCTTGGGTCCGGCCCCCGTTCCGCCGCGATCACGGCGCGACCCTTGTTTCAGCGCCGCAACACGCGGACGCCATGACAAGGGAGGTAGAGTTGGTCCAAGCCCCGTTCGCCCCTGCCTATGCGGGGATTCCCGTCGCCCGCCCACGCCCGTCACGCACGGCGGTCACCGCCATCGGCGTGTCCATCGCGGTCCATGCCGGCCTGTTCGGCTATCTGGCCCTGCAGCGCTTCGCGACGCCGTCGGAGCCGACCGAGACGCTCGCCGAGCCACCGGCCACCCTTGTGACCCTGGCCAATCCGCCGCCGAAGCCGGTCGTGGACGCCCGCAAGCCGCCCCCCCTCCACAAGCCGGTGACGACCCGCAGTCTGCCGACACCACCGCCTCTGCCCGCGCAACCGCCGCAGACCCATGCCGAGACCGTGGATCCAGGCCCTGTAAAGACCATCACCCAGGTCGAGGTCACCCCGATCACGCCGGATCCGCCGCGGCTGATCGGTCGGCCCCAATGGATCCGCAAACCGACCGCCCGAGACCTGGCTCGAGTCTATCCCGACCGCGCCGTCCGCCTTGGCCTTGAGGGCGCGGCCACCCTGTCCTGCGAGGTTGGCGCCAGCGGGGCGGTGCGCAATTGCGCAGTGACCTCTGAGAGCCCCACCGACCTCGGCTTCGGGGCCGCGGCCTTGAAGCTTGCGCCGCGCTTCCTGATGAGCCCGCAGACGGAAGATGGCCGACCGGTCGACGGCGCCCGCGTGGTGATCCCCCTGCGGTTCAGGCTCGCGGACTGAGCCGGGTCAGGCGACCTGGACGGCGGAGGGCGCGGCCTGGCTCAGGCTCTGCTGCAGCACCTCCACCAACCGGGTCGCCTCGATGGGCTTGGCGATGACGTTGTCCATGCCCGCAGCGTAGTAGGCTTCCGTCTCGTGGGTGAGGACGCTGGCGGTGACCGCGACGATGGGTGTCCGCGGTCGAGCCATCTCGGCTTCGCGGCGGCGGATCAGGCGGCTGGCGTCCAGCCCATCCATGTCCGGCATGTGGATGTCCATGAGGATCACGTCCCAGGGCCGATCCGACCAGGCCTCGACAGCTTTCAAACCATCACCGACCGCCTCTGAGGCCACGCCCAGGTGGGACAGAAGCGTCTGCAGCACCACGCGGTTGGTCGGATTGTCGTCAGCGATCAGCACGCGCAGCTCGCCCTGAACCAGGGCGTCGGCGACCTCACCTTCCGCCTCCTCCGGAGCCTCGACCCGCGGGAGCGGCGCCTCGAAGGTGAAGGTGGCGCCCTGCCCCGGCTGGCTGTGCAGCCGGATCGCGCCGCCCATGAGGGTGATCACCTCTCGGCAGATCGCCAGGCCCAGGCCCGTCCCGCTGGCCCTGCGGGTGCTGGAGCCGTCGCCCTGGACGAAGCGGTCAAAGATCACCGCCTGATGCGCCGGCGAGACGCCGGGACCGGTGTCAGCGACGGTGAAGACAATGCCGTCCTCACCGGGCGCGATCCGCACCTTCACGCCGCCCTGGTCGGTGAACTTGATGGCGTTGGACAACAGGTTGCTCAGCACCTGACGCAGGCGGACCTCGTCGCCAAATCGCCAGCCCGCGGCCCCGGGATCCAGCTCCAGCGCGAAGGCCAGACCCTTGTCCTGGGCCAAGCCGCCATAAAGCCGGTCAATCGCCTCGGCGAAGCGATCCATGCTGAAGGGCGCCGGGACGATCTCCATCCGGCCGGCCTCGATCTTGGAGATGTCCAGCACGTCGTTGACCACGTCCAGCAGGCTGCGCGCCGAGGACTCGATGAGCTGGAGACGGCCGGCCTGATCTGGCGGCAGGGCGGACTGGGCCATGACATGCGCCATGCCCAGTACGCCGTTGAGAGGCGTGCGGATCTCGTGGCTGATGGTGGCCAGGAACTCCGTCTTGGCGCGGCTGGCCGCCTGGGCCGACACCGCCAGCTCCTGGGCCTCGGCCCGCAGTCGGTCGTTCTCCGCCAGCTTCTCGCCAAGGGCCCGGTTGAGCTCATCCGAGGCGATGCGGGCGCCGAGCTCGCGCATGACCGCGCCGCGCATCAGGGTGGACATCCCGATGGCGGCGAAGACCCCGGCGACGCCCACAAAGGCGTACTGGCCGATCAGGTCGCCAGGCGCATTGCGGGCCAGCATCAGGAAGCCGGTCACCGCCATGGCCACGCTGGCGAACGCGACCCGGCGGCTGGGCGCCGAGGTGCCGAACACCAGGGCCATGAGCACAAAGTAGACGAGCTTGAGCGGCTCGAAGTGAATGGTCAGGTAGGCGACGACGTTGACCAGCAACAGGAGGTTCACGCAGGCCGCTGCGACCTCAAGTCGCAGCATGCTGGGCGGCCGCCGCTTGAGATCTCGCCACAGCAATCCGGCCGAAAGCGCCGCGATGACCGCCAGGCCCTCCAGATACAGAAGGTTCGCGCCCACCTCGAAAAACGGGTGAGCGCACGAGATCACGACGTAGTAGCAAGCCGCGGCCAGCAAATACCCACGCACTACAGGCACATAGGCTGCAGCGACTTCGTCGGGCGGCACATCGACCGGGGGTCTCGGGCTCAAGACAATGACTCGGGCTGCAGGCGCAAACCGCCTCAAAACGAGTACATCCGAGTCCGGGTTAATCGCCGAACAATGTTGCGCTCAAACTGGGTGTGATCTCAGTAACTCTTGGCGAGGCCCAGCACGCGCTCGGCGATGAAGTTGAACACCATCTCGCGACTGATCGGCGCGATGCGGGCGATCATGGATTCCCGGAAGTAGCGCTCGACGTCATAGGCCTTGGCGTACCCCATGCCGCCATGGGTGAAGATCGCGGTCTCGCAGGCGTGGAAGCCGGCCTCCGCCCCCAGATACTTGGCTGCATTGGCCTCGGCGCCGCAATCGCGCCCGGCGTCGTAGAGCGCGGCGGCCTTGAACGCCATCAGGTTGGCCGCTTCCAGCTCGGCCCAGCTTTTGGCCAGCGGATGGGCGACGCCCTGGTTCTGGCCGATGGGCCGGCCGAACACGACCCGCTCCTTGGCGTAGGCCGCGGCTCGGGCCAGGGCGGCGCGGCCCAGGCCGACGGCCTCGGCGCCGAACAGCACCCGCTCGGGGTTCAGGCCCTGCAGCAGGTAGTAGAAGCCCCTCCCCTCCTCACCGATCAGGTGGTCGGCGGGGATCTCCAGGTTGTCGATGAAGACCGCATTGGACTCCACCGCCTTGCGGCCCATCTTCGGGATCGGCCGGGCCTCGATCCGGCTGCGGTCGAAGTCGGTGTAAAACAGCGACAGCCCCTCGGTGGACTTCTTGACCTGGTCACGCGGCGTGGTCCGCGCGATGACCAGGAACTTGTTCGCCCGCTGGGCCGAGGTCGTCCAGATTTTGCGACCGTTCAGCACGTAACCGCCAGCGATCTTGTCCGCGCGCGTCGTCAGGCTGGTGGTGTCCAGGCCGGCGTCGGGTTCAGTGATCCCGATGCACATCTTGTCCTCGCCCGCGATCAGCCGCGGGATGTGCAGGCGCTTCTGGGCCTCAGACCCAAACTTGGCGATGGGCATGGGGCCGAAGATGTTGAGGTGCAGGGCGCTGGCGCCGGAGAAGCCCGCACCGGACTGGGCCACCGCCTGCATGACAATGGCGGCCTCGGTGAGCCCAAGGCCGGCCCCGCCGAGCTCCGTCGGCATCGCTGCGCCCAGCCAGCCGCCAGCGGCCATGGCGGCGACGAAGGCTTCCGGAAACGCCCCGGTCTCGTCGGTCTCTCGCCAATAGTCAGCGTCGAAATCGGCGCAGAGACGGGCGACGCTGTCGCGGATCGCCTCCTGCTCGTCAGTGAACCAGAAGCCGCTCATTCTCCCCCCAAATCCGTCCCGCCGCTCAGGCCGCGAAGCGGCCCGGGTCCAGTCGCGCAGCATAGGGCCCAGCGTCCCGCCCCGTAACGCAAGCCGCGATGATCCGGGCGGCCAGAGGCGCTAGCAGCCAGCCGTTGCGACGCGCGCCGACAGCCAGCAGAACCCCATGATGCCGCCCGCGCCCCACCAGGGGCAGGCCGTCCGGGCTGGCGGCGCGGACGCCGGCCTGGGCCTGCACATCCCCGGCGTCCGCCAGGCGCGGGAACAGCTTGGCGCCCCGGACCCGCAAGGTCTCGATCGCCGCAGGATCAATGTCCAGGTCAGCCCGGCCGGGCTCCATGGTCGCGCCCAGCACCAGGCCGGTGGCCGACGGCGCCGCATAGACGCCCTCGGTGCGCACGACAGCGCCCCGCGCCAGCGGGTCATTGATGCGGACCAGCTGGCCCTTGATCGGCTGCAGCAGGGACAGGCTGGGTGCCATCACCGCCAGGTCGGTGGCGGCGCCGGTGGCGACCACCAGCCGGTCCGCGCCTTCGAATCCCGTGGCGGCGCGGGCGTGGAAACTGACCCCAAGGTCCGCCGCCGCCCGGCGCAGGGCGGAGAGCGCCTGGGCCGGATCCAGCCGCCAGTCCTCGCGCACCAGCAAACCCTCACGCCATTCCGGCGACAGGCCAGGCGACAGTTGGGCCAGGGTGTTGCGGCCGATGGCGTTGGGATAGAGGCCCAGTCGACGCAGGGCGGTGTCCGTGGTCGAGAGAAACTGTGGCGCGCCGACAGCGATCGCCCCCGCGCGATCCAGGCTCAGTCCCAGCCGCGCCTCCAGGCCAGGCCACAGGTCCCGGCCGGCGAGCAGCAGGTCGAAGGCCTGGTCACGGGTCGGATCCAGGGCCGCCTCAAAGGCCGGCGCCAGCATGCCCGCGGCGACTCCCGAGGCGTTGGCCAGGGGCGGCGCCGGGTCGAAGACCGCCACCTCGCACCCGGCTTCGGCAAGGGCCAGGGCGGCGGTCAGGCCCATGGCCCCGGCGCCGGCGACGGTGATCCGGATGCGGCTCATGTCGCCTAACGAACGGGCTTCGGCGATGAAATCAAGTCCAGATGGATCAAGTCTTGGATCGGTTCGGCCGCTCAACGGCGCCGAAACAACGCCTCAAGCCCGGCGATCACCTCATCCATGAGCCGGCCTTCGCCATCGGCGGGATCGGCCAGGGTCATCGACGCCGCCCCGTGCCCACAGGCCCAGACCGCCAGGGCGATCTGGTGGATCGTGCGGCTGTCACGGTCCGACTGGGTCGGCGAGCCCGCGATCACGTCCTCCAGCACCTCAAAGGCGCGGACGCGCGCGGCGTCCACCTCGGGAACCGCAAGCACCGGCGGGTCGAACATCAGCGCATAGAGCGCCGGCTGGGCCTGGGCGAAGTCGAAATAGGCCTGGGCGCAGGTGCGGATCGGCGTCGCGTCGCCGCCGGACGCCGCCCGCAGCGCCGCCTCCAGCTCACCGAAGCCGGCCGCGGCCAGCCCCGCCAACAGGGCCTGCTTGGAGGCGTAGTGATGATAGACCGAGCCCGGCGCGATGCCGGCCCGGGCCGCCAGGGCGCGCAGGTTCAGCTGGGACAGGCCGCCGCTCTCCAGCAGCGCGCGCGCCTCGTCGAGCAACTGGGCTCGCAGATTCCCCACATGATAGCTGCGCCGGCGCACGCCGGTTTCGAGCCAGGCCATAGGCTCGCCCTCCCTAGGCGATGTTGGGTCTATTTGATCCGCAGCCGCGGGCGGAAGTCCAGGGGGAAGGCGACAGTGGGGATAGCGCTCAGGCGGCGCGACTGTCTTCGCTGCTCTCGTCCAGCACCTGCTGGATCACCGCGAACAGGCGGGCCACCTCGATGGGCTTGCCAACGAACCCGTCCATGCCGGCGGCCCGGTATTCCACGATCTGATGCGCCATTGCGTTGGCGGTGAGCGCGATGATCGGCGTGCGGCGGCGACCTTCGACCAGTTCGCGCGCGCGGATCTGGCTGGTGGCGGTCGGCCCGTCCATCTCCGGCATCTGGACGTCCATCAGGATCACGTCCCACTCGCCCTCGGCCCAGGCCTCCACCGCCTTGCGGCCGCTGTCGACGATGACCGGCTCGATCCCGGCCTGGTTCAGCAGGGTCCGCAGAACCAGCTGATTGACCTCATTATCCTCGGCCGCCAGCACCCGCATCTGGACGGGCGTGACCTCGCCTACAGCCTGCAGCGCCGGCGACGCCTCCGCCTCGGGCGCGGAGATCCATTCCAGCGGCAGCGAGACACGGAAGGTGGTCCCACGCCCCTGCACGCTCTCCACGGCGATGGCCCCGCCCATAAGCTGGACCAGCTCTCGGCAGATCGACAGCCCCAGACCTGTGCCGCCATAGCGACGGGTGGTCGAGGCGTCGGCCTGGACGAACTTCTGGAACAGGCTCTGCAGGCGGTCGCGGGCGATGCCGATGCCGCTGTCGGCGACGGAAATCCGCACGATGTCCTGGGTGCGCTCCACGCAGACCCGTACCTCGCCGCGCTCAGTGAATTTCAGGGCGTTGGAGACCAGGTTGTAGAGGATCTGGCGGACGCGGGTGGAGTCCCCCAGATAGACGCCCTGAGCGTTGGGCTGGACGGTCAGGGTGAAGTCCAGACCCTTCTTGCCGGCCACGGCGCTGAAAGCGGCGTGCGCGCCACGGGCCAGTTCACCCATGTCGAACTCGGCCTCTTCCAGTTCGAGCTTGCCGGCCTCGATCTTGGAGAGGTCCAGCACATCATTCAGGATCGCCAGCAAGGTCTCGCCGGATTGGCGAATGACATCCAGCCGCTCCCGCTGCGGGCCCGGCAAGCCCTCGGCGGCCATGGCCTGGGCCATGCCCAGCACGCCGTTCAGGGGCGTACGGATCTCATGGCTCATCGTGGCCAGGAAGGTCGACTTGGCGCGGTTGGCGGCCTCGGCGTCGTCCTTGGCCTGGACCAGGGCCCGCTCGGCTTCCTTGCGATGGGTGATGTTCTGCAGGGCGCCGATCAGGCGAACCGGCTCCCCAGCCTCATTGGTGATCAGTCGGCAGGTGGAGACCACCCACACCACCGCGCCATCGGCGCGGGCGATCCGATACTCCGGCGCATAGGGCTCCCCATGCTTCAGATAGCGGATCCACGCGGCCTTGGCCCGGGGCTGGTCGTCGGGATGGATGGTCGACCAGATGTCGTCGCGCAGGCCTTCGAAGGTCTTTTCCTCGCCGAAGAACCGCTGCTCGAGGCCGGCCTTGAACAGCTCCCCCCGCTCGTAGTCGATGTCGTAGACGTGGATGTCGGCCGTCTCGAGCGCCAGGGTCAGCCGCTCCTCGGAGCGTTCGCTGCGCCGCAGGGCCTCGACCATTTCGCTGATGTCGTGGCTGCCGACCAGAATGCCGCCGATCTCGCCATTGGCGTCGCGCCAGGGCGTCAGCTCTGCGGAGAGCCAGCCGGTTTCGCCATCGGGCCGCTCATAGGCGAACTGCGGGGCGCGGATGGTCTCACCGGCCAGGCACCGGTCATAGAACGGTCGCCAGCGGTCGAAGCGGCTTGGAGCGATCTCGCCCAGGGTCAGCCCCTGGGCGGCCTCCGCCGTCAGGCCGAACTGCTCGGCCCAACGGCCGCTGCACCCCAGCACCCGCATCTCGCGGTCCATCAGCACCAGGAACACTGGCGCGACCCGCAGGACAGAGTTCAGGGTCTCGGTGACCGCGTCGCGCTCGCGGCGGTTCTGTTCTCGCGCCAGGTCAGCCTGGCTGCGCACCCACTCGTCGGCGACAAAGGCGGCCAGGTCTTCGAGACGGGCGGCCAGGCTCGCGTCATAGGCCCTGGGCTCAGACCCATAGACCGCCAGCACGCCGGGCGTTTCGCCATTGGCCAGCTGCAGCGGGGCGCCGGCGTAGAACCGCAGGCCGGGCGGTCCGACCACCAGGGGATTTTCAGCGAACCGCGGATCCAGACGGCCGTCCTCGACCCAGACCAGCTCGCCGGTCTCCATGGCGATGCGGGCGGCGACATCGTCCACCGCGTGGCCCAGCCCCATGCGGCTGCGCCAGATCTGCCCGTCCTGCTGCAGGACGACCTGGGCGTCGGCGCCCGGGAACAGGGTGCGCGCCAGGCGCGTGGCGCGATCGCAGGCGGCCTGGGTGAGCCCCAGTCCGAAGGGCCCCTCCTGGCCCAGGGGCGCGGGCGTCTGATCGCCGGCCATGTCGCCCCCCGTGAAGCACGAATGCGAGAGGCTTCACCATGAAGGGATGAAGTTAAGGCTGCATTGAAGCGCCCGACACAACCGCGAGCGGCGCCACGCGGCTTGAATCCGGCCCATACCCGAGCGAGCGAGTTCCCCGTTTCGGGTAAAAATTTACTCTACACCGCGTCCTGATGTCCCTGTGCTTACAAAGGGCTAGCGATTCCGTCTTCGCCTGTGCAAGAAGCCCCGAGCGCGCACTTGGGCGCGTCCCCTCAAGGACTAATCGGTGGCCGAGAGTTTTGAAGACATGGGGCCGGACCCCATTGATATTGCCGTGGGGCATCGCATTCGGGTGCGTCGCAAGTGGCTCGGGATTTCGCAGTCCGCCCTCGCCGAACACCTCGGCGTGAGCTTCCAGCAGGTGCAGAAGTACGAACGCGGCGCGAACCGCGTGTCCGCTTCCATGCTGGTGCGGATCGCCCAACGCCTGGAAACGACCGTCGGCGAACTGGTCGGCGAGACGGCTGAGCCGCAGCAAGGCGACGCCTCCCTGTTCGAGAAGCTGGCTGTGCCCGGCGCTGTCCAACTCCTGGAAGCCTTCGCCGGCGTTCAACAGCCGGCCCTGCGCACCGCGATCCTGAATCTCACCCGCTCCCTCATCGAGGATGCAGGCGACGCCCCGGTTCGCCGCTCGCGCTAAGGCCTGACGGCGTCCTAGGGGGACGGGACGCCGGAACGCCAGGGCTGGAGCCGCGGTCAGCGCGGCTCAGCCTGCTTCCCGCTCGGCCATGAAGCCGAGGTGGTGGAGCACAATCCCCGCCGTTGTCGCTACGTTGAGGGAATCGAACCCGGCCGCCATCGGGATCGCGACCGTGCGCGTGCGCGCCAGGACGTCAGCCGGCAGCCCCGGCCCTTCCGAGCCCAGCAACACGGCCATGCGCGGCGCGCGGGACAGCTGGGCCAGCGTCCCCTGCCCTGCGGGGCTGAGGGCCACGGAACGCACCCCCGCCGCCTCCAGCAGGCCGGCCAGGTCCTCATCGCGCTCCAGCCGGGCGAAGGGAGTGATCAAGCTGGCGCCCACCGACACTCGGATCGCCTTGCGGTACAGGGGATCGCAGCAATCCGCGTCGAGCAGCACGGCGTCCGCGCCAAAGGCCGCAGCGTTGCGGAACAGCCCGCCCATATTGTCGTGGTTGCCGATCCCATAGAGCACCAGGATCAGGGCTTCAGGACCCAGGCCCGCCAGGATCTCGCAAGCGGTCGGCGTCGCGCGGCGCCTGCCCAGGGCCAGGATGCCGCGATGAATGGGAAAGCCGACCAGGGCGTCCATCACCGCCTGCCCCGCGACATAGACGGGAACCTCCGGGGCCAGGGCGGCCAGGCTGTCAGAGAGCGCCTCGACCCGCTTCTGCGCGAGCAGCAGGGACACCGGCTCGCACAGCCGACTGGTCGCCAGCATGCGAACCACGACCTCGCCCTCGGCCATGAACAGGCCGTGGCGGCCCACAAGGTCGCGCTCGCGCACCTGGGCGTAGCCGGCCACCCGCAGGTCGGTGGGATCGTCGATGGTGATGAACTGGACCAAGCCGCAAGCTCCCGCAGAGACCGGGCTTCTACACGCCCGCCCAGACCGCGTCAGCGCCGGACGTCGAGGCTTTCGGCGGTGCGCAGGTCCTCAACCTCGGCCAGGGTCGCCAGGTTGAAGTCGCCGGGAATGGCGTGCTTCAGCGCCGCGGCGGCGACGGCGAAGTCCAGGGTGATGTCCTCATCCAGGCCGCTCAGCAGGCCGTGCAGGACCCCCGCGGCGAAGGCGTCGCCGCCGCCGATCCGGTCGACGATGGGATTGAGGCTGCGGGGCGCCGAACGCCAGGTCTGGCCCCGGTCGAGCATGAAGCCGGTCAGGTCGTGGTGGTTGACGTTGTGCTGGACGCGGTCGGTGCAGGCCAGGCGCTGCAGGCGCGGGAACGCCGCGAAGGCGACATCGGCGGCCTGGCGGCGCAGGTGCTCGGCGTCACCGGCCTCGAAGGCCTGGCCCAGGATCAGGCCAATGTCCCTGTGGTCGCCGAACAGCAGCGCGGCGTGGGACAGCATCTCTGACAGGATGGCCGGGGCGTTCCCGTCCCAGGCCGCCCACAGACTCGCCCGGTAGTTCCCGTCCATCGACACCTTCACGCCCAGGCGCGTCGCGGCGCGCACCGCCTTCAGGGCGGCCTCGGCGGTGGCGGGCCCGATGGCGGGCGTGACCCCGGAGACGTGCAGCCACTCGGCCCCAGCCAGGGCGCGGTCCCAGTCCACCTCCCCCGCCGCGCGGGCGAAGGCGCTGTCCGCCCGGTCATAGAGCACCTGCGAGGGCCGTTGCCCGGCGCCAGGGGTGAGGAAATAGAGCCCCATGCGGCCGGCGGCGAAGGCCAGCCGACTGACATCAACGCCGTGCCGGCGCAGTTCATCGCGCGCCGCACGGCCGATGGCGTTGTCGGGCAGGACGGCGGCCACGGCCGAGGCGTGACCGAAGCGGGCCAGAGATACGGCGACATTGGCCTCGGCGCCGCCGAAGCAGGTGTTCAGCCGCGCGCTCTGCAGCAGCACCTCGTTGTCCGGCGCCGACAGCCGGACCAGCACTTCACCGAAACAGACGATGCGAGCGCTCATCGCCCCCTCCCCCACTGACGCGCCAAGACTAGCGCGCGTCCTTACAGAAATCGACGCGCCGGCGGGTGGCCGACGCGTCTGTCAGTGCTCTCCTGGCCCTTGGCGGGCCTTCACTTCGAATTCCGCCGCGCCCTTGTCGTGATCGGGCGCGGGCGCCGGCGATCAGTAGGTGTAACGGACCCCGAACAGCACCTCACGACCGGTGTGGTGATAGAAGGTCGGCAGGTTCTGGACGCCGTTGAACTGGTCCTGGAACTCGTCGGTGAGGTTCACCCCCTCCAGCGAGAACTTCAGGTGGTCGTTCAGGGTGTAAGTGATCGAGGCGTCGACGTTGAACGTCTCGTTGGTGCCGTCATAGGCGACCGGCGCCACCGCGGTGTTCTCCTGGCCCAGGACGCGGGTCAGGTAGCCGTCGCGATAGGCGGCCGAGGCGCGGGCGCTCCACTTCTCGTCCTCATAATAGACCGTCAGGTTGTACGAGGTCTGGGACAGGTTGGTCAGTTGCTCGGTGGCGACCTTGGTCACCACGCCGCCTACGGTCGCGTAGTAGTCGATGTCCGACTCCACGCGGGTGTAGTTGGCCAGCACGCCCAGGTTCGAGAGCAGGCCCGGCAGGAACTTCAGCGGCTGCTGGAAGCTGATCTCATAGCCCTTCAGCTTGCCGCCGGGGGTGTTGACCGGGGTCGTGAACGCCCAGGTCGCCGACGGGCTGCAGCCCGAGGTCGCGCCACAGGCGGCGACCGCGACGCTGTCGGGCAGGCCGAACGGGTTGCCGGTGAAGGTGGTGGTGGTCGACAGGGTCTGGACGAAGCTGTCGATGTCCTTCTGGAACAGGGCCACGCTGACCAGGGCGCCCGGCTGGTAGTACCACTCGAACGACACGTCATAGGCCTTGGCCCGGAAAGGATCGAGGTTCGGGTTGCCGGCCGAGACGGTGCGGGTCGCGCCGGAGACGCTGACCGTGGCGCCGGGCGTCAGGCTGCCCAGGTCGGGACGCGACATGGTCTTGGCCGCGGCCATGCGGATCAGGAAGTTATCGGTCGGCTCAATGACCAGGTTGGCCGACGGCAGGGTGTCGTCGTAGGTCCGGCTGGCGCTGACCGCGACCGGGGCGCCCGAGAGATAGGCGTAACCGCTGGAGTCCTGCTGGGTCTTCACATAGCGGACGCCGACATTGCCGCGCACCGGAACGCCCAGCACGTCGCCCTTGAAGTCGCCCTGGACGAACCAGCTCTTGTCCTCTTCGGAGACGCCGCGGTTGTTGCCGAGCGACGGTTCCTTGCCGAGCTTCCAGGCGCCGCCGAAGGCGGTGGGATCGCTCAGCTGCAGGAGGCTCTGGGCGACCTGATAGTTCGGCGCCAGCCACGAGGACACGTTGCCCGCCGGCAGGCCCAGGCCATCCGCCGGGAAGTTGACGATCTTGTAGTAGCTGCTGAGCGGGATCGCGGCGACGGCGGCCGGGATCACGGTTTCCTGGTTGGTGGTGGTGCCGATCGAGCGGCGCAGCTCAGTGGTCTCGAAGTCGTACTTCTTCCAGGAGACGCCGCCCTTCAGGGTCAGGTTGTCGCTGAGGTCGAAGGTCACGTCGCTCTGAAAGGTGTCGTAGGTGTTGACCGCGGTCTGGGGCCGCAGGCGCACCTGAGTCAGGGCCCAGGCCGACGGGCTGTTCAGGTTCGCGGTGCCGTAGGTGATCAGCGGCACCCGGCCCTTGGTGTAGTCGTAGCTGTAGCCGTCGACGTTGAACTGGTCGAAGGTCAGGGTGGTCTGGACCGGGTTGTTGTGGTCCGACTTGGAGTGGCCGGCCACGGCGTGCAGGCGCAGGCTGTCGCTGAACTCGTGGCTCAGATCCAAGGTGTATTGGGAGAACTTGGTCTCAAGTTCGTCGTAGCGGTCTTCCACCCGCAGATCGACGTCATTGAACGTCCCGGCGACCATCACGCCCTGCGAATTGATCGTCGAGGACAGGACATTGGTGTCGGCGATGCCGCAGCTGGTGTTCACGTTGGCGGCCGTGCAGGCGCCGCCGACGCTGAAGGACGGCGCCTCCAGATAGGTCTCTTCGCGGTTGCTCTTCAGGTCCGCATAGAGGGCGTCGAAGGTCACCAGGGTCTGGTCCGACGGCTTCCACTGCAGGGACAGGGTGGCGCCCAGGCGTTCCTGCTCCTGGTCGTAGCGGTCAAAGCGCGGGAAGCGCGGGTGCAGGGCGGCGTTGTTGGCCGCGGCGGCCGCGTTGACCGTGGTCGGCAGGCCGGCGGCGTTGTTCACCGCATCAAAACCCGGCGAGAACGAGGTGCCCGGCGCCCAGCGGACGGTCGAGGTCCCGACGTCCAGCAGGTTGCGCTTGGAATAGGCCACCGACAGCAGGGCCCCGAAGGTCCCGTCGCCCCAGGTGTTGGCGATCATCGCCGCGGCGCGCGGGCTGGTGTCGCCGGACAGCTCGTTGTGGCTGCCCTGAGCCGAGGCCACGAAGGTGAAGTGGTTGTAGTCGAGCGGATGGGCGGTCGCGAGATCCACCGTCGCGCCCAGCGAGCCTTCTTCGGTCTCGGCCGAGGTCGTCTTCTGGACCGTGATCGAGTTGAACAGGTCCGAGGCGAAGATGTTGAAGTCGAAGGAGCGGCCACGGTTGGTGCCGCCCGAGGCGTCCGAGCCCCCGGCGGTGGTCAGGGCTTCCATGCCGTTGATCCGGACCCGGGTGAACTGGGCGCCCAGGCCACGGACGGAGATGTTGCGGCCCTCGCCGCCGTCGCGGGTGATCGCGACGCCAGAGATCCGCTGGATGGATTCCGACAGGTTGAGGTCGGGGAACTTGCCGATGTCTTCCGCAAGGATCGTGTCGGCGGCGACCGCCGAGTCCCGCTTCAGGACCAGGGCTTCCTGCAGGCTGCTGCGGAAGCCGGTGACCACCAGCTCTTCGACTTCGGCCCCGCCCTTGTCCTGGGCGACGGCCGGCGCGGCCGCGGCCATGCCGAGAACCGCGAGGGATGCGCCGGCGAACAGCGCGCGAGCATGCGTAGAGCGATAACGGACCATATGTCCCTCCCTTGCGAGACCGACTGGCCTATCGCCAGATTCGACGCGCCCCCAGAAGGACGCCGCCTCGCGTTTCCCCGTTTTGACACCGGTGTCACTGACGGACAGACCGCGTTGACACCGGTATCAACAATTAGGTGACATGGTTCCGACACGTTCGCAAGCCCGGTCGCGTCACGCGCGACCGGCTCTTGGCGCCATTCTGCGTGGAGTGTTGCGAAATTACGGCCCGAGCGGGGCCGTACCCTCTTCAGGCGTCGCGGTCTGAACCTGTGAGGTCCTGCGCAGCGTCCCAAGCCCCAGGGCCAGCGACAGCTTGGCGTCCCAGCCATAGGGGTCGTCCAGGAACACCGCCTGCCCGGCGTCGTCGACGGCGACACTGTGATAGAGCAGCCGGACCGGAACCGGCTGGCCCAGCTCGACGACGCGGGTCTGGCGCGAGGCCAGATCCTCCTCGAACTCAGCCTCGCGGCCGGTCTTGGTCGCCAGATGCCGGGCGAAGTCCACGGCGTTCTCGACCCGCACGCAGCCGTGGCTCTTGTGCCGGGTGGACGTCGCGAACAGGGCCTTGGCCGGGGTGTCGTGCAGATAGATGGCGTAGGGGTTCACCATGTTGAACTTGACCTGCCCCAGGGCCGAGTTCGGACCCGGCCGCTGCACCACGCGCCCGCCCGTCAGGTACATGCCCGAACGCCGCAGATAGCCGAGCCCGCGCGGCAGGATCTCCCGGCGCGCAATCGACGGCGGCACGTTCCAGGGCGGATTGACCACCAGGTTCGAGAACACGCCGCCGAGGTTCGGCGTGGCCCGGCCCGGACTGCCACAGACGGCCCGCCCGGCCCAGTCGACCCCGCCGTTCTCGATGTAGGCGAAGGTGGCGCCGCAGGTGTTCACGTCGATCCGCGTGGCCGGCACCTCGCGGCTGAGCCAACGCCGCCGCTCCATATTCAGCACCAGCTTCCGCGCCCGGTCGCCGGCGTCGATGTTCAGGGCCGCGACCGTCGCCCGGTCCAGCCGCCCGGTGATCGGCAGGGCGTGGGCGGCCTGCAGCCGCTTCAGCCCCTCGACCATCGCCGGAGTGATCTTCACGTCCTGGCCGGCCGACCCGGCCATCAGCCCACGGTCAATCAGCTTCTGCGCCACCCGCGGCGCACGGCCGTCATAGTCGCCGAGCCCGACCTCCGGCCCGCCCGTCACCGCCAGGCTGGGCGGCAAAGTCATCTCGTCACGCACCTTCAGATAGGCGGCGGACAGGGCGAGATACTCAGGGTCACGCGGAGCCAGGCTGTCCAGCCAGGCGGCCACCTCGCCGCGGGACAGGGCGCGGTCGAGGCCGCCCACCACGTCCACCGTATTGCGCTCCAGCGTATAGATCGCATGCAGGCTGACGGGGTCGATGATGCCCCTGGACAGCGCCTCGCCATAGGCGATGGCGGTCAGGGTCAGGGCCGCCTCGCGCATGGCGGGATCGCCCCATCCCCCTTGCGGCGGACGGAAGGCCTCGGCGTCGAGGCCGTGACGGGGAGCGCCGTCCAAGGCCATGGTCAGGGCGAAGGCCTGATCCTCGGTCCAGGCGGCGGTCCAGCCCCTGCGGGCGTAGAAACGGCGCACCCGACCGTCGGTGACAGCCTGGCGCAGCACAAAGGGATCGACCGCCGGCGGCGGCTGGCGCGGGGGCTGGGCGGCCACCGCCAGGGGCGCACCGACCGCCAGGCCCAGGGCCCAGCCGTTGAAACCACGACGCGTGACGCGCTTGGCCGGGCTAGAGCGCTTGCCCCCGCCGCCCTTTCCGCTCTTCATCCGTGCCGCCATGCGTCCCCCGTGCTCCGCCACCATGGAACAGGGTTAACGATCCCGCTAGACCACTCGCGCCACAGGGGCGCCGCTTCTCGCCCCAATCCGGTGCGTCAGCCTGTTGACCTCAGAGCCGCGGCGATGCCGGACACCGTCTGGTGCAGGCCCAGACGAAGGCGGGCGTCGTCCTCACCTCGGCGACGGCGCGCCAGCAATTCGATCTGCAGCCGGTTCAGCGGATCCACGCGCACACGGCCCAGGGCGACGGCGTCAGCCACCTCCGGCTGGAGCTGCAGCAGGCGGGTCGCGCCCCTCACGGCCAGGGTCAGCTCGCAGGCCGCCTCCCACTCCCGCCGCACGGCGTCGAAGATGCGCGCCCGTGCAGTGGGGTCCGGAAACAGGTCCGCATATTGGCCCGCCAGGTCCATGTCGCTCTGGGCCAGGGCCAGCTCCATGTTGGACAGGACCGTCGCGAAGAAGTCCGAACCCTGCCCCATCTCGCGCAGGGTCGCGGCGCTGAGCCCCGCAGCCCGAACGCCAGAGGCGAAGCCGTACCAGGCCGGGAGCATGAAGCGCGCCTGGGACCAGGAGAACACCCAGGGAATCGCCCGCAGGTCGGCGATCCGCCGGCTGGCCCCGCGCGACGGGGGGCGCGAGCCGATCTTCAGGTCGGCGATCTCGGCGATTGGCGTGGCGGACCAGAAGAAGGCTTCGAACGCCGCGTCCTCATAGACCAGGCCGCGATAGGCCGCGAACGCGCCGGCCGCCAGAGCGTCCATCTGCGGGGCGAAGCGATCATCGTCCCCCTCACCCGCCGCGCGGCCCTTGCCGCTGGCCACCAACGCCGCGGCCACCAGCTCCTCCAGATTCCGCCGGGCGGTAGGGGCGTCACCGAACCGGCGGGTGATCATCTCCCCCTGCTCGGTCAGGCGGATGCGGGACCGCACCGCGCCCCGCGGCTGGGCCAGGATCGCCTGGCCGGTCGGCCCGCCGCCGCGCCCGACGCTGCCGCCGCGGCCGTGGAACAGGCGCAGGGCGACGCCGGCGTCCTCGCAGACCTGGGCCAGGGCCTGGGCCGCCTGGGTCGCGGCCCGGCGCGAGGTGAAGAAGCCGCCGTCCTTGTTGGAATCCGAGTAACCCAGCATCACTTCCTGGCGGGCCGGATCGCCCAACAGGGACCGGGCCTGGGGCATGGCCAGCCAGGCGGCGATGATCCCCGGCGCCCGCTCCAGGTCGCCGATGGTCTCGAACAGCGGCGTGACCGGCAGACGCGAGGTGGGCTTCATGCCGCCAAAGGCGATGCCCGCCTGCTTGAACAGCACATAGGGCTCCAGGATGTCGGACACCGAATCCGACTTGGAGATGATGTAGGACGCCAGCGCGCGGGGACCGTAGGCCGACAGGGCCTGGGCCGCGGCGTCGAAGATCGCCAGCTCCTTCAGGGTCTCGGGCGTGTAGGCGACGAAGGGCGAGCGCAGGGGCCGGTCATTGGCCAATTCCCCCAGCAGCACGGTGACCTTGGTGGCCTCGTCCAGGTCGCGATAGTCGAGGCCCGGCGCGGCGTGACCGAACAACTCGGCCAGCACCCGTTCGTGCACATCGGCGTTCTGGCGCAGGTCGATGGACAACAGGTGGAAGCCGCAGCCCTTGGCCACCGCGATCAGGGACGCCAGCCGCGAGCCCACCACGCGGCGCCCGCCATGAGCCAGCAGCGAGGCCGCAACCACCTCGAGATCGGCGATAAAGGCGTCGGGACCGGCATAGGCCTCGGCCTGACCGCCGAAGCGCGTGCCGCCCAGGCGGTCCATGGTCACTGTCAGCCGCTGCTCCACCCCGACCAGGGCCCGGCGATAAGGCTCGTCCCGCCGGTGCGGATTGTCGTCGCCGGAGGCCTCGGCCAGGGCGAGGAGCGCGTCGGACACCGGGGTCAGTTCGGCGGCCAGGGACAGGTCCTCGCGCAGCCGGCGCACCTCGGTCAGGTAGAAGCCGAAGATCAGCCGGGCCTGGAGGGTCAGGGCCTCACGCAACGCCTCGGCCTCCACGCCGGGATGCCCGTCCCGGTCGCCGCCCAGCCAGGAGCCGAGCTGCAGCACCTTGCCGAAGTCTGGCCCAGACGGGAACTGCCGCCCCCAGCTCTCATAGAGCTCCGCCAAGGCGGGCAGCATGGCGTTGGAGACAATGGCCAGGGTGTTGCGGATCTCGTCCGCCACCGTGATGCGCTCGGGCCGGGTCAGGCGGGTGCGCCAGAGCAGGGCCAGCTCCCGGAACAGGTCGTCGCGCAGGCGCTGGTCCAGGTCCGGCGGCAGGGCGTGGCGGCGCAGGCCCAGCAGGCGGGCGATCTCGAACTGGCGCTCGACCACGCTGCGGCGGCGGACCTCGGTCGGATGGGCGGTGAGCACCGGCGAGACCTGGAGGTCGCGCATCAGCCGGTCGATCTCGTCGCGGTCCAGGCCGTTGTAGGTCAGGGCGTCAACGGCGGCGCTGAGGGTCGCAATCCGCGCCTCGTCCGCGGCCTGGCCGATCTCGACGGGCGCCCGTAGGCCGGCCACGTCCTCGGCGATATTGGCCAGCTGGGCCTGGACCGCCAGGCCGCGGGCCAGGAACACCGCCTGGTCCAGGGTCAGCCCCTGGAACAGGTCCGCCAGCCGGTCGCCCTCCCCGGCCCGGCGGGCCTCCTCCAGCAGACCGGCGGCGGCCTCGCCGTCGAGGTCGTCAATGACCTCGGCGAGCAGGCCTTCGAGCAGCCGCAGGTTGGCCCGCACATTGTCGGAGCGGTCGCGGGCGGGATCGGGACGCATCAGGCCTTTCCCAGGATCAGGTCAGCGGGCCAGCCAGCCCCCGTCCACCGGGAGCAGGGTCCCGTGGACGTAGTCCGACGCGGCCGAAGCCAGGAACACCGCCGCGCCGCCCAGGTCCGACGGCTCGCCCCAGCGGCCGGCTGGGATGCGGGCCATGATGTCGCGCGTGCGGCCCTCGTCGGCGCGCAGGGCCTCGGTGTTGTTGGTGGCGAAATAGCCCGGCGCGATGGCGTTCACGTTGATCCCCTTGGCCGCCCACTCATTGGCGAGCAGCTTGGTGATCCCGGCAAGACCGCTCTTGCTGGCCGTATAGGACGCGACCCGGATGCCGCCCTGGTAGGACAGCATCGAGGCGACATTGATGATCTTTCCGCCACGCCCCTGGGCCAACATCTGCTTGGCCACCGCCTGGGTGAGGAAGAAGGTCGTCTTCAGATTGACGTCCATCACCGCGTCCCAGTCGTCCTCGGTGAACTCCAACGCGTCATTGCGCCGGATGATCCCGGCGTTGTTGACCAGGATGTCCACCCCGCCGAAGGCCGCGATCGTCTCGTCCAGCACCCGGCCGATCGGCTCCATGGACGACAGGTCGGCCGAGATGGCCACGAACCGCCGCCCCAAAGCCTCGACCGCCTTCTGGGTCTCCGCCGGCGCCGTGCGCCCCACCGCGGCGATGTCGGCGCCCGCCATGGCCAGGGCCTGGGCGATGCCCTGCCCCAAGCCGGTGTTGGCGCCGGTGACGATGGCCGTCTTTCCGGAAAGATCGAACAGCTTCATCGGCCTACTTCAGCTGGCAGATGTCGAGGACGTGCATGTCGGTGTAGTCGAGGTTCTCCCCGCCCATGGCCCAGATGAACCCGTAGTTCGAGGTGCCGGCGCCCATGTGGATCGACCAGGGCGGCGAGATCACCGCCTCGTTGTTGGCCATGACGATGTGGCGCATGCTGTCGGGCTCGCCCATGAAGTGGAAGACGCGGTTGTCGCCTTCGAGGTCGAAGTAGAAATAGATCTCCGAGCGGCGGTCATGCAGGTGCGGCGGCATGGTGTTCCACACGCTGCCGGGCTTCAGGAAGGTGACGCCGAGCAGCAGTTGGGCGCTCTCGCACACGCCGGGGATGATGTACTGGTAGATGGTGCGCTCGTTGGAGGTCTCCGGCGCGCCGCGCTCCAGCGGATTGGCCTCGCTGATGGCGATCTTCTTGATCGGGCAGACCTTATGGGCGGGCGTCGAGGCCAGGTAGAACTTGGCCGGGTTGGCCGCGTCGGCGCTCTCGAACACCACCTCCACTGACCCCATCGGGATGTAGAGGCCGTCGCGCGGGGCCATGTCGAAGGCCTGGCCGTCGACCGTGATCTTGCCCGGACCACCGACGTTCACGACACCCAGTTCCCGGCGCTCAAGCAGGGGATGGCCCTTGGCGCTCTCCGGCTCGGTCTGGACCGGCAGCTTCAGGGGCGCGGCCGCCGGCTGGGCGCCGCCGATGATGAAGCGCTCATTGTGGCTGTAGTTCAGGCTGACCTCGCCGGCGACGAACAGCTCCTGGACCAGGTAGCGGTCGCGCAGGTCGTCATTGTCGGCGCCCCACATCATGTCCGGGTGGGTGGCGTGATAGGTTTTCTTGAACATGATCTGAGCCTTGTCGGATGGATTTCAGGCGCTTTGCGCCAGGGATGCGGGAGCCCGGTCGAGCTTGTAGGCGCGCTTGGGCAGGGTGTAGGCGAGATCGACCGCCAGCTCGGCGGCCTCGTCCTCGGCCATGCGGTGCTCGGCCACCAGCCGCGCCAGGAAGGCGCAGTCGACGCGCCGAGCCACGTCGTGGCGGGCCGGGATCGACAGGAAGGCGCGGGTGTCGTCGTTGAAGCCGACGGTGTTGTAGAAGCCCGCCGTCTCGGTGGTTTGCTCACGGAACCGACGCATGCCCTCGGGGCTGTCGTGGAACCACCAGGCGGGACCCAGCTTCAGGACTGGATAATGGCCGGCCAGGGGCGCGAGTTCGCGGGCATAGGCCGTCTCATCCAGGGTGAACAGGATCACCGACAGCCGCGTCTCATTGCCGAACCGGTCCAGCAGCGGCTTCAGCGCCCGGACATAGTCGGTTCCCGTTGGGATATCGGCGCCCTTGTCGCGACCGTGGCTCGCGAACAGGCGGGCGTTGTGGTTGCGGAACGAGCCGGGGTGGATCTGCATCACCAGGCCGTCGTCCAGGCTCATGGCCGCCATCTCGGTCAGCATCTGGGCGCGGAACAGCTCGGCCTGGGCGGGCGTCGCCGCTCCGGACACGATCACCTTAAACAGGGCCTCGGCCTCGCTCGCGGACAGGTCGGCGGTGGCGGCGGTCGGGTGGCCGTGATCGGTGGAGGTCGCGCCCATCTCTGCGAAGGCGGCGCGGCGGATGCGGTGGGCCGCGAGATAGCCCTTCCAACTCCAGACATCCTGGCCGGACAGTTCGGCGAAGCGCCTCATGGCCTCGGGGAACTGCTCGTGCTCGGCGTCGATCACCGGGTCTGGGCGATAGGCGGTGATCACCCGCCCGCCCCAACCGCTGGCGCGGATCGCCCGATGATGCACCAGGTCGTCGGACGGGCTCTCAGTGGTGGCCAGGGCTTCGATGTTAAAGCGCTCGAACAGGGCGCGCGGCCTAAAGACGTCGGTGGCCAGCTTGTCGTTGATGGCGTCGTAGTAGAGGTCGGCGGTCGAGGCCTCCAGCGCCACCTCGAAGCCGAACACCGAGGAAAACACGTGGGCCAGCCACATGGCCGAGGGCGTGCCGCGGAACAGGTGCTGATGGGCGGCGAACACTCGCCAGGCCTCGCGCGGATCAGCCTTCGACGGGCCGTCCTTGGACGGCACGCCCAGCTCTTCCAGGGCGATCCCCTGCGAGTAGAGCATCCGGTACAGATAGTGGTCCGGGGCCAGCAGCAGCTCGGTGGCGTTGCCGAAGCTGGCGTCGGTGGCGAACCACTCCGGATCGGTATGACCATGCGGGCTGATGATCGGCAGGTCCTTCACCAGGCCATAGAGCCGCCGGGCCACGGCGCGGACACCGGCCTCGACCGGAAACAGGCGATCATCATTGAGGATCAGCGGGCGGGTCATGGGCTCTGAGGCGTTTCCTGCAGCGAGACGAGCGCTCGACTTGGCGCGATGGTAACCGGTGTCATCGCCAAGGGCAATGATCGAAGCCAGCTTAGCGCGATCTATGGTCCTGGGTCAGCCGACCTTGGCGGTCGAGGCCCGCACCACCAGCTCCGGGCGCACCTCGTGAGCGTCGGCGTGGGTGTCCCGCAGCGGGTTGGGAACCAGCATCTCCCCGGCCATCCGCCCCATGTCCCGAAGCGGCAGGCGCACCGAGGCGAGCGGCGGCCACAGGCGCGCGGCGATAGGCGCGTCGTCAAAGCCGAGGATGGAGACGTCCTCGGGGATCCGCAGCCCCGCGTCCCGCGCCGCCAGATAGGCGCCGCTGGCCATTTCGTCGTTCAGGCAGAAGATGGCCGTGGGCCGATCCTTGAGTTCGAACAGTTCCCGGGCGGCGGCGATGCCGGATTCGTAGGTATAGGCCCCCTGCTTGGCCAGGGCCGGGTCCAGGCTCAGGCCGCGCTCGGCCAGGCCGGATTCAAAGCCGCGCCGCCGCTCCACCGAGGAGCGGAAGCTGGGCGGTCCCGAAATCAGGGCGATGCGCTTGTGGCCCAGGTCGGCGAGATGGCGGGCCGCCTCGGCCGCGCCGCGCCCGTCATGGCTGACCACCATGCAGGAGGCGTCGTCCATGGGCACCGAGGCGATGCGGACGTACTTGCAGCCCAGTTCCTTGAGCAGCTCCACCAGGGCTTCGTCTTCCGAGACCGGCGAGGGCAGCACCACGCCGAACAGCTTCTGGCGCTCGACGAACACCCGCATCTCGTCCAGCAGGCGCGGGCTGGAGCGGTCCACCGGGCGGACCACCAGCTCAAAGCCCGTGCCCTTCAGGGCGTCCAGGATGCCCTGCTGGTGGCTGACCGTGTGTTGGGGATTGGGGTTGTCGTAGATCAGCCCGATCAGGAACGAGCGGCGGAAGGCCAGGCCGCGCGCCTGGGGATCCGGCACGTAGCCGGTGTCCTTGATGATCTCCAGGACAGCCTTGCGGGTCTCTTCCTTGACGAAGGGGGACGCGTTGATGACGCGGCTGACGGTCTTCTTGGAGACCCCGGCCATGCGGGCGACATCATTGATCGTGTGACGGCGCTTGGCGTCACCGTCCTGGGCGCGAGCCCTGCGCTTCCTCTCCGGACCTTCTTCGTGCGACGCCACAGGCCCACCCGTCCCTATTCTTCAGGCGTCGTACATAGCCCGCCGCCGTCGGCCGCGCCAAGGGAAGCCTTGCACGATACCTGACACCGGTATCATACCTAGGTCATGACCCAAGACGCCGCGATTTTGCGCATCGATCCCCGCGACGACGTCGCCACCGCCCTGGTCGCCCTGGCCCCCGGCGATTCGGCCGGCGGCGTGACGGTCCGCGGCGAAATCCCGGCAGGACACAAGCTGGCCCTGCGCGCCATCGCCAAGGGAGCTCCGGTCCTCAAGTACGGCTGGCCGATCGGCCGGGCGACGGCGGACATCGCCGCCGGCGACCATGTGCACAGCCACAACCTGGCCACCGCCCTGCAGGGCCTTGAGGACTACGCCTATGCGCCGCAAGCGCCGGAGCCGCTGGCCGGCTCGGATGCAAGCTTCCTGGGCTATCGCCGCACCGATGGCCGGGTGGGCACGCGCAACGAAATCTGGATCCTGTGCACCGTGGGCTGCGTGGCCCGCACCGCCCAGCGCATCGCCGAGGCGGCCGCGAAGCGCTTCGCGGGCCGCGTGGACGGGGTGATCGCCCTTACCCACCCCTTCGGCTGCTCCCAGCTAGGCGATGACCTATCGGCCACCCGCAAGATGATCGCCCAGTTGGCGGGGCATCCCAACGCCGGCGGCGTGCTGATCGTCGGCCTGGGCTGCGAGAGCAACCAGCTCGGCCCCCTGCTGGAGACCTTGGAAGGCGTCGCGCCTGAGCGCCTGCGGGCCTTCTCCGCCCAGATGAGCGAGGACGAGCTGGAGGAAGGTCTGGCCTGTGTTGAGGCCCTGGTCGCGGTCGCCGAGCAGGACCGCCGCGAGCCCTGCCCCGTCTCGGACCTGGTCATCGGCCTGAAGTGCGGCGGCTCGGACGGGTTCTCCGGCCTGACGGCAAATCCCCTGGTGGGCCGCATCGCCGACAAGGTCGCCGGCGCGGGCGGCACGGCGATCCTGACCGAGATCCCGGAAATCTTCGGGGCCGAGCGCCTGCTGATGGCGCGCGCCACGGACGCGGCGGTGTTCGACGGCGTCGTCAAAGTGGTGGACGACTTCCGGCGCTATTTCATCGCCCACGGGGAGCCGATCAGCGAGAACCCCTCCCCCGGCAATATCGCGGGCGGCATCACCACCCTGGAGGAGAAATCCCTGGGCGCGGTCCAGAAGGCCGGACGGGGCCAGGTGACCGAGGTGCTGCGCTATGGCGACCGGGCGACTTGCCCCGGCGTGGTGCTGCTGGAAGCGCCCGGCAATGACGCGGTCTCTTCAACCGCCCTTACGGCGGCGGGCGCGACGGTGATCCTGTTCACGACTGGCCGGGGCACGCCCCTGGGCTTCCCGGCCCCGACCCTGAAGATCGCGACCAACTCCGGCCTCGCCCAACGCAAGCCCCGTTGGATCGACTTCGACGCCGGAACCATCGCGGCCGGCCAGTCCATGGACACCGCCGCCGACGCCCTCATGCGCGTCGTCCTCGCCGCCGCCTCCGGACGCCAGACCCGGGCCGAGGAGAATGGCGAGCGGGAAATAGCGATCTGGAAACGGGGCGTGACGCTATAGGCTCAGCGCCTCAGGTCCCCTTGGCCTTGGCTCCACTGTCCAGCACCTCCGGGCGCTTGGGCGTCATGTCGCCCAGGTTCCAGTCGGCGTCGTTGAAGGTGCGGTACGTCATCTTCGGATGCGGGTAGCCGTGGATGGCGTCCTGGCTGTCGATGATGGTTCCGCGGCCCTCGGCCACGTCGGCCAGCAGGCGCACATCGTCATAATCCCGATCCCAGGGCCGGGCGCCGGCGTTGTGCAGCACCGACTTCTGGACCTCCGTCGCCGGCATCAGGGACAGGCCCTGCGGCCAGGTCGGCGGGGTCTTGGTCTCGATGATCCGGGCGGGCGAGGTCGTGTAGCGGCCCAGCTGCGGCAACGGACGGCCGATGCGGTCCACGGCGATGTTGTCGCGGCCGTAGTATTCCACGTCGCCATAGCCGCCGAGTTCGAAGAAGGCGAGCTGGTCCGGGGTCGAAATCCCGGCGCGCAGGGCGTTGCCCACGGCGGTGATCTTGCCGACCTGGTAGTCGTGGTCGCCCCACTCCTCGGCCTGCAGATTGTAGTGCAGGGCCCGCTGGCCGGGATCGAAGATCAGGTTGTTGGCGAACACCGCCCGCACCCCGCCCTTGAACAGGGCGTTACGCTCATAGTTGTGGGCGTAGAGGTTGCCGATGATCAAAAGGTCCGAGACGTTGTCATGGATCAGCGAGCCCTTGGAGTGTTCGATCTTGGCGTGGGTCGAATAGGCCAGGCTCTCGGCGATGATGTTGTTCGAATAGGTGATCTTGCGCGAGGTGCCGGCGCGCCATTCGTCCGGCGTCTTGCCGGTGAAGCGCGGTCCCGAGACCGAGAGGTTCTCGTCCGTCGCCCAGCTCAGGGTGCAGTGGTCGACGATGATGTTGTAGGCCGCCCCTTGGGTGGAGAAGCTGTCCTCCTCCCAGCCGCTCTTCTTGGGCTGGCCGGCGTCCCCGGAGCGGATGCGGATGTGCTGCATCACCACGTCGTGGGCCGAAACGTCCATGCCGCCACGGATCAGGGTGATTCCCGGCGACGGCGCCGTCTGGCCGGCGATGGTGACGAAGGGCTCATCGACCTTGAGCGTCTTGCGGTCGAGGTCGATCACCCCGCCCACTTCAAAGACGATGATCCGCGGTCCCTTGGCCTCCAGGGCCTCGCGGAACGAGCCCGGACCTTCTGAGGCCAGGGTGGTGACCTTGATGATCCGACCGCCGCGTCCGCCGGGCGTCGTGGCGGCCCAGCCCTGGGCGCCTGGAAACGCCAGGGGCGCCGTCACGGCGGGCGCCGGAGCCGCCTTCAGCGAAAGCCCCAGCGCGGGGGACACCGCCAACAGGCCCGCGGCCACCGCCGCTCCAAAACCGATACCGAGCCTGCGGCCCATGACGCGCTCCTCCGCTCCCTGACTGAACCCTATGCGCTCCCGGCCCGATCCGGGCGAGACGAATGGGACTTGATTTGAAAATGACACCGGTTTCCTCTACAGACAACTCATGGATCGCCGGACGTGGATCGGCGGGGGGAGGAATTCGGGCGTGAGCGTAACGGTCGCCGACAGGGCGCAAGAGTTTTCCGCGGATCGGCTCGCCGAACGGTTCGTGGCCGCGCGGCTGTCCGCCACCGCCCTGCCGAGCTTTCCCGGCGCCCTGCCCGCGGACCTGGCCACCGCCTATCGGGTCCAGGACGCCGCCATCGCCATGTGGCCCGACGAGGTGATCGGCTGGAAGGTCGGCCGCGTCCCGCCCGAGCATGAAGGCCCGCTGAAGGCCGCGCGCCTGTTCGGACCGACCTTCAACCGCGCGCTTCACCTGGTGAACCCTGGCGACCTCACCGACATTCCGGTTTTCGTCGGCGGCTTCGCGGCCATTGAGGCTGAGTATGTCGTCCGCATCGGGACCGACGCGCCGGCCGACAAGCTCGACTGGACTGTGGACGAGGCCAAGGGCCTGGTGGGGGCGATGCACATCGGCATGGAGCCGGCCAGCAGCCCCTTCCCCGACATCAATGTCATCGGCCCTCTCGCCGTGGTCTCCGACTTTGGCAACAACGCCGGCCTGCTGGTGGGCGCCGAGATCGCCGACTGGGCCAAACGGCCGCTGGAAGAGCTGCGCTGCGAAGCCCTGATCGAGGGCGAGGTCAAGGGCCAGGGCGGCGCCTTCATCCTGCCCGGCGGACCGCTCACGTCCCTGCGCCTGCTGGCCGAGAACGTCGCGCGCCGCGGACGGCCGCTAAAGGCGGGCCAGTATGTCTGCACCGGCGCCGCCGCCGGCATCATCGAGATCCAGGCCGGACAGACCGGCGCCGTGCGCTTTGAAGGCTACGGCGAGATCCGTTGCCGAGCCGTCCCGGCTCAGGCCAGTTAGTCGACCAAGGCGGGCGCCAGGCGACGGCGGCCGCTGAACCCTAAAGTCGCCAAGGGATGACCGCCATGAGCACCGCTGAACCGCACGTGTCCCCAAAGGTCGGCCGATACCGCTGGGTGATCGTGAGCCTGCTCTTCACGGCCGTGGTCATCAACTATGTCGACCGCCAGATGCTGGGCGTGCTCAAGCCCTTCATGTCCAAGGAACTGGGCTGGAGCGAGACCGACTACGCCGACATCGTCTTCTGGTTCCAGGCGGCCTACGCCATCGCCTATCTGCTGTTCGGCGCCTTCGTGGACAAGGTGGGCGCCAAGGTTGGCTACGGCGTGGCCTTCGTGATCTGGCAGTTGGCCCACATCGCCCATGCCGGCGCGCGGGACCTGGGCCACTTCTTCCTGGTGCGCATGGCGCTGGGCGTCGGCGAGGCCGGCAACTTCCCCGCTGGCGTCAAGGCGGTGACCGAGTGGTTCCCCAAGAAGGAGCGCGCTCTGGCCACCGGCATCTTCAACGCCGGCTCCAACATCGGCGCGATCATCACGCCCATCCTCGCGCCGGCGATCATGATGGCCTTCGGCTGGCGCGCGGCCTTCATCATCACTGGCGTCATCGGCCTGTTCTGGATCATCGCCTGGATGGTCATGTACCGCTCGCCGGAGCAGCACCCGAAGGTGACGCCGGAAGAGCTGGCCTACATCCAGCAGGACCCGCCGGATCCGGTGGCCAAGGTGGGGTGGCTGAGCGTGCTGCCGCAGCGCGAGACCTGGGCCTACGCCCTGGGCAAGTTCCTGATCGATCCGGTCTGGTGGATGCTGCTGTTCTGGCTGCCGGACTACTTCAAGAAGACCTTCAGCCTGGACATCGCCACCTTCGGCCTGGTGCTGGCGATCGTCTATCTGATCTCCGACGTGGGCAGCGTGTTCGGCGGCTGGATGTCGTCGCAGTTGATGCGCCAGGGCCGCAGCCTGAACTTCGCCCGCAAGATCACCATGCTGGTCTGCGCCCTGGCGACCCTGCCCTATCTGTTCATCAACCAGGTGCACGACCTGTGGCTGGCGACGCTGCTGGTGGGGCTGGTGGCGGCGGCGCACCAGGCCTTCTCGGCCAATCTCTACACCTTGCCGGGCGACGTCTTCCCGCGCGCAGCGGTGGGCTCGGTGATTGGGATCGGCGGGATGCTGGGCGGCGTGGGCGGCATGATCATGGCCAAGTCCGTGGGCCAGGTGCTGGAGACCGCTGGAGGCTACGGCCCGATCTTCGCGGTCTGCGCCGGCATCTACCTGCTGGCCCTGGCCGTGGTCCACGTCCTGACGCCTAAGATGGATCCCGTCGCCAAGCTTTAGGCGCTTGTTGGAGTGGTACTGAAACCCTGGAGAAAATTTCTCCAGGGCTTTGTTTAGGCTGCCTTTTTGTCGCTGCGGAGCGCGTCTGCGAGGTGGGCGGCGACGTCGGCGGCCTGCAGGCGGATGTCGGGAACGGCGGTGTTCTCCCACACCCCGCCGCGGGTGAGCGGGCCGACCGCGTAGAAGCCGTCATGCACCAGCCCCTCCCGGTCCATCGGTCGAGAGGCGGCGTCGACCTCCAGACCCAGGCGCAAGGCGTCCCCGCGGATCAGGCCCTGGTCCAGCAGCCGGCGCAGCAGGCGGTCGCCGGTCTGGCGGATATCGCCCCGCACGCCGCTGCAATTGACCACCGCGCCCACGGTCAGGCGCCGGAGGGCCTGGCCGCCCCTCGGCCGCCACATCACCTCGATCCGGTCGCCCACGGGGGAGAGGCTGACGATCTCGCCGGCCCGAACCGTCAGGTCCCGGGTGCGGGTCATGGCGGCCAGCTGCCGCGCCACGCTGGGCGCCAGGCGATGGCGGTGCACATCCCACCAGGGCCGGACATGGCGCAGGAAGGCGCCGCGCTCGCGCGGGCTCCAGCCCTGCCAGATCCTGCGCACATGGGGCCGCAGGTCATCCACCGCCTCGCGCCAGTCAGCCTCCTCCGCCCGCGCCCGCACCCAGGCCAAGAGGGCGCGCGGACTGCCCGACGGCGGGGCCTCGGGCGGGCGGCTGGCGACCGGGGCATGGGCCCGGGGCGACAGGCCCCGGCGCGAAATCGCCCGCAGGCGGCGATCCGGCGTCGCCAGGCTGAGGGCCACATCGACCATGGTCATGCCGGACCCGATCAGCAGCACGTCGAGGGCGTCGGCCGGGAGGTCGTCCGCCGCCGCCCAGGGATCGGCGCGATAGCGGGGCGAGGCCAGGAGCGCCGGGTCCAGCCCGGCGGGCGCCGCGGGCTTCAGAACGCCGGCCGCCAGCACCACGGCGTCCGCCTCAAGCTCGCGGCCCAGGGCCAGCCGCACGCGCCACCCCCCGGCCGGCGCACGATGGATCTCCACCGCCTCATCCTGCTCGAGCAGCAGGCGATCCGCGCCGACGGTCTCGAGGGCCTCGCGCAGCAGGTCCTGCAGATAATCCCCATAGACACCGCGGGTGACGAAGCCGCCTTGGGAGCTCCAGCCGCCGTGGCGCGCCAGCCAGCCGGTGAAGTGGTCGGGCTGGTCCGGAAAGGCGCTCATGTTCGCGACCCGGACATTGAGCAGATGGTCCGGATTGGCCGTGGAATAGGCTGTGCCGCGCCCGAAACGCCCTGCCCGCTCGATCAGCCGCACCCGCGGCCCGTCCGGCTGGGCGGCCAGGTGCAGGGCGGTGAGCAGCCCGCTGAAGCCCGCGCCAATGATCACGACAGTGGGGCGCTGGGTCATTGGGAAACCTAAGCTTGGAGGGTGGCGACCTTTATTCCCATAATTTTGATCGGATTTAAAGGCAATCCGCTTTCGCCCGTCCTGGGCTACCCTGCGGCATCGATTAAGTTGACGCCTCCGTCAGCTTCGGCTTAGGCCAGTGGGTACAACGGAGAGGAACGCGCCATGAGCGACGGCAATGTCGACCTGAAGAACGACCTGCGGGCCCAGATCTACGCCACCCCGCTCGACCAGCTGAACCCGGCCCAGCCGGAACTGTTCCAGGCCGACGCGCACTGGGCGATGTTTGAACGCCTGCGCAAGGAAGACCCGGTCCACTACACCGCCGAGCATGAGTTCGGCCCGTACTGGTCGATCACCAAGTACAACGACATCATGGCCGTGGACACGAACCACGAGGTCTTCTCCTCCGAGGGCGGCATCACCATCGCCAACCAGGACGCCGGCGAAGGCCCCCTGCCGATGTTCATCGCCATGGACCCGCCGCGCCACGATGAGCAGCGTAAGACGGTCAGCCCCATCGTCGCCCCGCACAACCTGGCCAAGCTGGAGCCGCTGATCCGCGAGCGCGCGGCCGGCATCCTGGACGGCCTGCCGATCGGCGAGGAGTTCGACTGGGTCGACAAGGTCTCGATGGAACTGACGGCCATGACCCTGGCCACCCTGTTCGGCATGGACCAGAAGGACCGGCGCAAGCTGACCTACTGGTCAGACGTGGTGACCGCGGCGCCGGGCCAGGGCCTGATCGACACGATCGAGCAGAAGATGCAGATCTTCGTCGAGTACCACGCCTACTTCACCGAGCTGTGGAACCAGCGGGTCAACGCGCCGCCGACCGGCGACCTGATCTCCATGCTGGCCCATGGCGAGGCGACCAAGAACATGTCGCCGCGGGAGTACTTCGGCAACGTCGTGCTGCTGACCGTCGGCGGCAATGACACCACCCGCAACACCATCTCCGGGTCGGTCTACGCGCTGAACAAGAACCCGGACCAGTACGCCATGCTGCGCGCCAATCCGGACCTGATCCCGTCGATGGTCTCCGAGACCATCCGCTGGCAGACGCCGCTGGCCCACATGCGCCGGATCGCCACCCGCGACTTCGACCTGGGCGGCAAGACCATCAAGAAGGGCGAAAAGGTCGTCATGTGGTACGTCTCGGGCAACCGCGACGACGAGGTGATCGCCAACCCGGAAGCCTACATCATCGACCGCGAGCGTCCCCGCCAGCACCTGTCCTTCGGCTTCGGCATCCACCGCTGCGTGGGCAACCGCCTGGCCGAGCTGCAGCTGCGGATCATCTGGGAAGAGATCCTGAAGCGCTTCCCCGAAGTGCGGGTGGTCGAAGAGCCCAAGCGGTCGTGGTCCACCTTCGTGAAGGGCTATGAGCGCATGAAGGTCGTGATCCCGGCGAAGAACTGAGACTGAGCGCCCCTTCTCCCCTTGCGGGAGAAGGTGTCGGCGTAGCCGACGGATGAGGGGTCTCGCTCCCCTCTCCGTTCGGCCCTGCGGGTGCAAGCCCGGCCAATTCTCCGCAACCCCTCATCCGACCTGGCTCCGCCAGGCCACCTTCTCCCGCAAGGGGAGAAGGGGCGGTCTGCTGATGTCGGATTCTGCTCGACCGCACGTCCTTGGATCAGGAACATGATCCAAGGAGGATGACGATGGGCGAGCTGGTTCTGACCACCTATGACTGGGTCCCGGAGTTTCCGCGCGGCTATGTGCGGGACCTGCGGGCGAGATGGGCGCTGGAAGAAGCCGGCCTGCCCTATCGGATGGCCTACACCCCCTTCGACAACCGCCCGGCGGACATGCTGGCGCACCAGCCCTTCAACCAGGTCCCCTGGCTGACCGACAGCGGGGTCAACTATTTCGAGAGCGGGGCGATCGTGCTGCACATCGCCAGCAAGAGCGACCGGCTGCTGCCGGCCGATCCCAAGGCGCGGGCCGATGCGGTGAGCTGGCTCTTCGCGGCGGTGAACTCCATGGAGCCCGCCATCATGCCCTGGTTCATCCTGTCCCTGTCGCCGGAGAAGGACAGCGGCGCGATGAGCATCTTCGCAGGCCATCTGCAGCAGCGGCTGGACCGGCTGGAGGCCGTGGTGGCGTCGCGCGACTGGCTGGCCGGCGCCTTCTCCGCCGCAGACATCATGACGGCTGACGCCCTGCGGCTGGCGGACCGCCTGGGCGGACTTTCAGCCCACCCCGCCTGCAAGGCCTATGTCGACCGCGCGACGGCGCGGCCGGCCTTCCGCAAGGCGCACGCGGACCAGATGGCGCACTTTGCGGCGGCGGACGGGCTGCGGGCGGGATGACCTGTCTTCCGTCTCCCATTGCGGGAGACGGGAAGCGATCAGCCCAGATTGCGGCGGAACAGGGCGTTCAGGCGGGCCCAGTGCTGTTCGGCGGCAGGCTTGTCGTAGGCCATGCGCTGGGGGAAGGCGAAGCCGTGTTCGACGCCGGGATAGATCTCCACCTCGGCGTTGATGGCCGGGTTGGCGGCCAGGGCCTGGCTGAGTTCCTCGACCATCTCCATCGGCGCCCAGCGGTCCGTCTCGGCGCAGGCGAAGTAAAGTTCGGCCCGGGCCTTGGCGGCCACCAGGTGCGGGCTGTCAGACTTGTCGGTGACCAGATAGGTCCCGTAGAGCGAAGCCGCCGCCTTGACCATGTCGGGGTGGCGGGCGGCGCAGTTGATCGCGTACTGGCCGCTCATGCAGTAGCCGAGGCAGCCCACTTGCCGCACATCCGCCGCCGGGTCCTTGGCCGCATAGGCCAGCATGGCGTCGGCGTCGTCCATGACCTTGTCGATGGTCAGGGAGTACATCAGGTCCATCATGGTCTGACGGGCCGGATCGTTCGGATCGACCGGCAGGGGCCCCAGCTCCATGACGCCAGAGCGGTAATAGAGGTTGGGCAGCATGACGTAGTAGCCGGCGGTGGCCAGGCGCCGGGCCATGTCGCGCAGTTCCTCGCGGATCGCCGGGGCGTCCATGAAGAACAGGATGGTCGGATGCGGCCCATCGCGGTCGGGATGGACGATGAAGGTGGTGGTGGCGCCGTCCTTCGTCGGGATGTCGAGCTGGTGTTCGATCATGGCGGAACTCCTGTCTCTCAGGGGATCAGGGCGCAGGCGCGGGCGAGCGAGACGCGGGTCAGCTCGCGGCGGCGCAGGAAGGTCGCCCAGGCGTCGGTGGTGGGATCGCGGCTCTTTTGCCACTCGCCCAGGTCCCGGTAGCGGGTCATGAGCAGTAGGCGGCGCTGGCCGGCGGCGAGGTCCGCCTCGGACTCGGCGGCGAGGAACAGGCCGTAGATTCGGGCCTCGAACCGGGTCTCGAAGTCGGGCCAGGCCTCGCCGGACAACCGGACAAACTCGTCCGCCCCCTCGGCGTCCACCGTGAACCAGTTGTGGACGTAGATCCCGCCAGCCGGCGGCGGCTCCGCCGCTGTCGGGCGCAGGGTGGGTTCGAGGTCGTGCGCCTCCCCTCCCACCACGCCGGGCGCGCCCAGGACATCGGTGCGATGATCCGGGGGCAGCAGCACCAGGGCGGTGTTGGAGGCGAAGCCCAGCACCGGCGCCCAGACCGCAAGCGGACCGTCGGTGCGCCGCAGGAAGGCGGCGAGCTCGGCCTGGGCGGCACGCGCCCGGCCAAGCTCGACCTGGAAGTAGCGCCAGGCCATCGCCCTAGTAGTTCACGCGGGCGGCGATGGCGCCGTCGACCAGCATGTTGATGCCGGTGGTGAAGGACGAGCGCGGGCTGGCCAGGAAGACGGTGGCCGCGGCGACCTCTTCCGGGGTGGCCATGCGGCCCATCGGGTTGCGGGCGATCATCTGGTCGAAGAAGCCGGGCATGCCCTGCTTCACCCGGCCCCAGACGCCATCGTCGAAATAGACGGTGCCGGGCGAGATGACGTTGCAGCGGACGTGCTTGGGCGCGCCCTCGCGGGCCAGGCCGTGGGCGTAGTGGATCAGCGCCGCCTTCATGGCGCCATAGGACGAGGCGTTCTGGGTCTCGGCGGCGGAGACCGAGGCCGTGATCAGGAAAGCGGCGTCACCCTTCTCGGCGCCGGCCTTCTCGAGGAAGGGCCGGGCGGCGGTGAAGCTGTTCACAGCGCCCATCAGGTCGATATCGAACATCGCCTTCCAGTCCGACGGCTGGACGCCCTGGACCAGGGCCGAGGCGTTGGAGACCAGGACGTCGATCCCGCCCAGCTCCATGGCGGAGGCCTCGATGAAGCCCTTGAGCGAGTCGGCGTCAGCGATGTCGACCACCTGGCCGAAGGCCTTAACGCCCTTGGCCTGCAGGGCGGCGACGGCGGCGCCCACCTCATCGGCCTTGCGGGCGCAGATGGCGACATTGGCGCCCTCGTCGGCGAACAGGTCGGCGATGGCCCGGCCGATGCCGCGCGTGGCGCCGGTGACGATGGCGGTCTTGCCCTTGAGCTGAAGGTCCATGGCCCGATCTCTCCCGAATGATTTGGCGTTCGTTGTTGAAAGCCTTGTAGCCGAACCGGCCGGGCGCGCTAAACACCTGTTCGAGACACGCGCCGGAATTCCTTCATGCTCGACCAGTTCGAAGCCCGCCTGGATGGAGACTTCGCCCCCATGGGCGTGGAGACCCTGAGGGCCGCGCTCAGCCCCCTGTTGCCGCCGGGCGGGTTCGTGGCGGACGTGGAGTCTCTGCGGGCCTTTGAGAGCGACGGCCTGGCGGCCTATCGGTCCCTGCCCGCCTGTGTGGTGATGCCGGAGACGACCGACCAGGTCCGCGCGGTGATGGCGACCTGTTCGAAGCTGAAGGTCCCGGTGGTGGCGCGCGGCGCGGGCACCGGCCTGTCGGGCGGCGCCCTGCCCTTCCCCGGCTGCGTGCTGGTCTCGATGGCCAAGTTCAACCGCATCCTGTCGATGGACGCCCGCTCGCGCACCGCGCGGGTGCAGCCGGGGGTGCGGAACCTGGCGATTTCCGAGGCCGCGGCGCCGCTGGGCCTGTTCTATGCGCCGGATCCCTCGTCGCAGATCGCCTGTTCCATCGGCGGCAATGTCGCGGAGAACGCCGGCGGGGTGCACTGCCTGAAGTACGGCCTGACCGTGCACAACATCCTCAAGCTCGAGGTGGTGACCATTGAGGGCGACCTGCTGACCATCGGCTCAGGCGCCCTGGACGCCGCCGGCTATGACCTGATGGCGCTGATGACCGGCTCGGAAGGGCTGCTCGGCGTGGTCACCGAGGTGCTGGTCAAGCTGGTCCCCCTGCCCGAGGTGGCCAAGGTGCTGATGGCCTGTTTCGATGAGGTGGAGACGGCGGCCCAGGCCGTGGCCGACATCATGGCCGCGGGCATCGTGCCGGCGGGCCTGGAAATGATGGACGGCCCGGCCCTGCGCGCGGCCGAGGACTTCGCCCACGCCGGCTATCCCAAGTCGGCGGCGGCGATCCTGCTGTGCGAGCTCGACGGGGTGGCGGCGGATGTCGAGGAGGAGATCGCCCGGGTCACCGCGCTCCTGACCCGCAGCGGCGCCTCGGAGGTGCGGATCGCCCGCGACGAGGACGAGCGCAAACGGTTCTGGGCTGGGCGCAAGGGGGCCTTCCCCGCGGTCGGACGGCTCGCGCCGGACTATTACTGCATCGACGGCACCATTCCGCGCCGGTCCCTGCCCAAGGTCCTGACCCAGATCGGCGAGCTGGCGGAGGGCCACGGCCTGGGCGTGGCCAATGTGTTCCATGCCGGCGACGGCAATCTTCACCCGCTGATCCTCTATGACGCCGGCAAGCCCGGCGACCTGGAGAAGGCCGAGGCCCTGGGCGGCGAGATCCTGGAGCTGTGCGTGGCCGTCGGCGGCTCGATCACCGGCGAGCACGGGGTGGGCCGCGAGAAGATCAACCAGATGTGCTCGCAGTACGGCGACGCTGAGCGCGACGCCTTCTTCGCCCTGAAGGCGGCGTTTGACCCGGACGGCCTGCTCAATCCCGGCAAGGCGATCCCGAGCCTGGCCCGCTGCGCCGAGTACGGCCACATGCACGTCCACGCCGGCCAGCTGCCGCATCCCGAGCTGGAGCGGTTCTGATGGACCTGACCCAGGAGATCGCGGACCGCGTGAGGGCCGCGACAGGCCCCTTGCGCATCGCCGGGGCCGGGACCAAGGCCTGGTACGGCCGGGCGGTGGTGGGCGAGGTGCTGGACCTCACCGGGCACAGCGGGATCGTCGACTATGACCCCAGCGAACTGGTGGTCACCGCCCGGGCCGGCACGCCGCTCGCCGAGATCGAGGCCGCCATCGCCGCGCACGGCCAGATGCTGGCCTTCGAGCCGCCGGCCTTTGGCACCCTGGGCGGGGCGGTGGCGACAGGGCTCGCCGGGCCGCGGCGGCCGTTCACCGGGGCGGTGCGGGACTATGTGCTGGGCGTGCGGGTGCTGGACGGTCGCGGCGATGTGCTGCGCTTCGGCGGCACGGTGTTCAAGAACGTCGCCGGCTTCGACGCCTTCCGGCTGATGTCGGGCGCGCACGGGACGCTGGGCGTGATCCTGGACGTGTCGCTGCGGGTCACGCCCCGGCCGCGGGTCGAGGTGAGCCTGGCCTTCGATATGGCCGGCGGGCCGGCGCGGGACTGGGTGACCGGATTGATGGTCCGCCCCCTGCCCCTGTCCGGCGCCTTCCATGACGGCGAGCGGCTGCACCTGCGCCTGTCCGGCGGCGAGGCGGCGGTTTCGCAGGCCGCGGCGGAGCTGGGCGGCGAGGCCGAGGGGCTGGAGCTGTGGAGCGTGTTGCGCGACCTGAAGCACCCGGCCCTGGCCGGGCCGGTGCTGTGGCGCATCGCCCTGCCGCAGACCGCGGACATTCCCGCGCTTGAGGGCCGCCTGGCCTGGGACTGGGGCGGCGGCCAGGTGTGGCTCTCGGCCGAGGCGGCAGATCCGCAGGTCTGGACCAAGGCCGCGGCGGCGGGCGGTCACGCGACCCTGATACGCGGCGGAAAAGACCAGGTGTTCCAGCCGCTTGAGCCTGCCCTTTTCAAGCTGCACCAGCGGATCAAGGCGGCGCTGGACCCGGCGGGGATCTTGAATCCCGGCCGGATGCACGAGGGGCTTTGAGATGCGCACGGTGATCACGGGCCGACTGGCCGGGACCTCGGGCGGGGCGATCGCGGAACAGGCCCTGAAGGCCTGCGTCCACTGCGGCATGTGCAACGCCACCTGCCCCACCTACCAGCTGACCGGCGACGAGCGCGACGGCCCGCGTGGGCGCATCTACCTGATGAAGCAGGCGCTGGAGGGCGCGGCGCCCAGCGCGACGACGCTGAAGCACCTGGACCGCTGCCTGAGCTGCCGGGCCTGCGAGACCACCTGCCCGTCCGGGGTGCAGTACCACCGCCTGCTGGACATCGCCCGCGCCGAGATCGCCGGCCAGGTGGGCCGCCGGCCGCTGGAGCGGCTGAAGCGCTGGGGCGTGCGCAGGCTCGCCTCCAACCCCGGCCTGTTCCGGCTGGCGACGGCGCTGGGGCGCGCCGTCCCGTTGCCCGCGGCCCTCAAGACTAAGCTGCCTCCCAAGGTCGAGGCTGGTGCGACGCCCGCGCCGACCCGGGCGCGGAAGATGATCATGCTGGGCGGCTGCGTGCAGAAGGCCAGCGCGCCGCATTTCAACGCCACGATGGCGCGCATCCTGGATCGGGCCGGCGTCAGCCTGGTCGAGGCCCGGCTGGCCGGCTGTTGCGGCGCCCTGCACTTCCACCTCGACGCCGAGGACGAGGCCCGCGTCGCGGCCCGCGCCAATGTCGACGCCTGGTGGTCGCTTGTCGAGGCCGGCGCCGAGGCGATCCTCGTCAATTCAAGCGGTTGCGCCGCCTTCCTGAAGGATTATCCCGACCTCCTGCGCGACGATCCCGCCTATGCGGACCGCGCCTCAAGGCTGGCGGCGATGGTCCGGGACCCCATCGAGGTGCTGGCCGAGCTGGACCTGAAGCCCCTCCGCGCCCCGGCCGATCCGAAGATCGCGGTGCACGAGCCCTGCACCCTGCAACATGGCCTGAAGCTGACCGGCAAGATCCCAGCCCTACTGCGCCGGCTGGGCTATGACCCCCAGGCGGTGGCCGACGCCCACCTCTGCTGCGGCTCGGCCGGCGCCTATTCGCTGTTGCAGCCGGAGTTGTCGAACCAGCTGAAAGCCAACAAGCTCGCCGCGCTCAACGCCTCGGCGCCGGCGGCCATCTACACCGCCAACATCGGCTGCTGGACCCATCTGGCGACTGGCGGCGAGGCCCCTGTGCGCCACTGGCTTGAGGCCGTGGACGAGGTGACGCGGCCCTAGAACCAGGATCTCCATGCAACTGCCCCTCGACATCGACACCGTCAAAGGCTTCCTCCACCCCGCCGAGGGCGCCGCCTTGCATGCGGCGGCGGCGGCGTGCGCGCCCAGGGGACCGGGGCTGGAGATCGGGTCCTATTGCGGCAAGTCGTCGGTCTATATCGGGGCGGCGTTCAAGGCGGCGGAGCAGGTCTTCTACGCCCTGGATCACCACCGCGGCTCGGAAGAGAACCAGCCGGGCTGGGAGTATTTTGACCAGAGCCTTTGGGACGCGGAAGCCGGATCCCTGGACACCCTGCCCCATTTCCGCAAGACCCTGCGGCGGGCCGGGCTGGAGGATACGGTGGTCGCCCTGGTGGGCAAATCGGTCCTGATTTCAAAAGCCTGGGCGACGCCCTTAAGCTTCGTCTTCATCGACGGGGGCCACACGATGGAGGCCGCTCTGGGCGACTATCGCGGCTGGACGCCCCACCTCATGCCCGGCGGGATCCTGGCGATCCACGACGTTTTCCCCGACCCGGCCGATGGCGGGCGGCCGCCCTTCGAGATCTATCGGCGGGCCATGGCCTCCGACCTGTTCGAGGAGGTTCTGGCCGTCAAGAGCCTGCGAATTCTGCGCAGACTTTAGGGCGACCGATCCTTCGCGCGCCCGCAGAAACAGGCTAAGACGCGACTTCACCATCCCGCGCCCCGGCGCTCGATTCTAGGACTTCCCTTGCTCAGCTGGATCGCCTCCCTGGCCGCTCCCTGGTTCGGCCCCTCGCGGCTGTTCGGGTCGTACTTCTTCATGGCCTCGCTCGGCTTCGCCGTCTGCGCCGCCATCACCTTCGTGATGCTGCCCAGGATCACCAAGTGGCTGCCCCGCGACGGCGGCCGGGCCTTTGCGGTCAACGCCGAGGCCAGCGTCGGCAAGCCGGTGGGCGCGGGCCTGTTCTTCGTCAGCCTGTTCTGCCTGATGGCCCTGCTGTTCCTGCCGCTCGGCTCGGCGCCGATGCTGACCATTCCGCTGATGCTGGCGGCGACCGTCATCGGCTACATCGACGACAAGCGCGGCGGGCTGTCGGAACTGACCCTGGGCAGCCTGGACGCGGTGCTGGCCCTGGGCGCGGCCTGCGCCATCTATGGCTTCCATCCGGTCTCGCTGTGGCTGCCGATCTGGCGCGAGACCCTGATCGTCCCAGCCTTCATCTCCATCCCCCTGGGCGCGGCCGTGGTTTGGCTGTCGATCAACGCCACCAACTGCTCCGACGGGGTGGACGGGGTGTCGGGCAGCCTGTCCGGCTTTGCGATCCTGATGCTGGGCGGCCTGCTCTACGCCATCCTCGGCAACGCCCCGGTGTCTCAGCATCTGCGCGTGGTGTTCAACCCGCAGGGCGCGGAGTGGTCGATCTACGCCCTGCTGATGGTGGGATGCCTGGCCGGCTATCTCTGGCACAACGCCCCGCCCAGCGCGCTCCTGATGGGCGATGCCGGCTCGCGGCCGCTGGGCCTGTTGATCGGCATGCTGGTGCTGGCCACCAACAATCCACTGTTCATCGTGATCATCGGCCCGGTGCTGCTGCTGAACGGCGCCACGGGCCTGGTGAAGGTGGCGCTGATCCGCCTGGTCGGCCTGCGCATCTTCCCCAATGTGCGCTTCCCGCTGCATGACCACTTCCGCAAGGAAATGGGCTGGTCCAACGCCCAGGTGCTGGTGCGCTTCATCATCCTGCAGGTGGGGATCACCTCCCTGCTGGTGCTGGTGTCGCTGAAGATCCGGTAGGGCTCGGCCGCTGCCGTAGTTTTGAAGCACGAAAAACACGAACGGCTCTGTGCAATCCGCTCACCCCGGCAATGGCCGGGGTCCAGATCGTAGGGCTCGGCGCCCGTCACCTGGTTCCCGGCGTTCGCCGGGATGAGCGGTGGGAGCGCGGGAGCCGTTCGTGTTTTTCGTGGTTTGAATCTTCTGACCTGGCGGGGATGAGCGAGGCTAGGTCTGCTTGACCCTCCGGCGTGGGTCCGCCAAGCGTGGACGGACATTCCGGGGGACTTGCATGACCGACACCGCCCAGCCTGCCGCCTCGACGCGCCGCATCCTGGCCGCCAGCCTGATCGGCACGGCGGTGGAGTTCTACGACTTCTACATCTATGCGACCGCCGCCTCGCTGGTGTTCGGCAAGCTGTTCTTCCCGGCCAGCTCGGCCTCGGCCCAGCTGATGAGCGCGTATGCGACCTTCGCCCTGGCCTTCTTCGCCCGGCCGTTGGGGGCGATGTTCTTCGGCCATTTCGGCGATCGGCTGGGACGCAAGTCGACCCTGGTCGCCTCACTGCTGCTGATGGGCGGCTCCACGGTGGCGATCGCCATCCTGCCGACCTACGAGATGGCGGGCTGGCTGGCGCCGTTGCTCCTGTGCGTGCTCAGGTTCGGCCAGGGCTTCGGCCTGGGCGGCGAATGGGGCGGCGCGGCCCTGCTCGCGGTGGAGAACGCCCCGCCCGGCTGGCGCGCCCGGTTCGGCATGTTCCCGCAGCTGGGCGCGCCAGTGGGCTTCATCGCCGCCAACGGCCTGTTCCTGCTGCTGGGCCTGTTGCTGACCCAGGAGCAGTTTATCGCCTGGGGCTGGCGTATCCCCTTCGCCCTGTCGGTGGTGCTGGTGGGCCTGGGCCTGTGGATCCGCCTGCGCCTGACGGAGACCCCGGCCTTCGCCAAGGCCCTGGAAGAGGCGCCGCCCGCCAAGGCGCCGCTGGGCGAACTGCTGATCCGCCATCCCCTGGCGACGCTCGCCGGCACCTTCGCCGTGGTGGCCTGTTTCGCGATCTTCTACCTGACCACCGCCTTTGCCCTGGGCTATGGCACGACCCAGCTGGGCTACAGCCGCGAGACCTTCTTAGGCGTCCAGCTGGGCGCCATCGGCTTCATGGCCGTGGGCATCATCCTGGCCGGTTACTGGTCCGACATGACCACCCCGCGTCGGGTGCTGATGGCCGGCTGCGTCGCGACCGTGGCGGCGGGCTTCGTGCTGGCGCCGATGATGGGGTCCGGCTCGATCCTGCTGATCTGGGGTTTCCTGTCGATCGGCCTGTTCCTGATGGGCCTGGTCTACGGCCCGCTGGGCGCCTTCCTGCCCGGCCTGTTCCCGGCACGGGTGCGCTACACGGGGGCGTCGATGGCCTTCAATGTGGGCGGGATCCTGGGCGGCGGCCTGACGCCTATCATCGCCAAGGCCCTCTCCGACCAGGGCGGCCTTGGGCCGGTGGGGCTGTATCTCAGCGGCGCCGCGGCGGTGAGCCTGATTGCGCTCGCCTTCGTGCGGCGGCAGGTGGAAGTCTAGCCCTTCACCAGCACGTCCCAGCCTGGTGTCGCGCGGTGGAGGGCGTCGGTGGCCAGGATGGCGGCGGCTTGGGTCCAGGTCGGCTTTTCGGCCGGCCAGACGATGTGTTCCTCGAACTGCCAACCCATCCAGTAGACGCCGTCCGCGTCGCGGCAGCGGTCCTGCCAGCTGATCAGGGTCTTGGCGCGGTCGCGGGCGCCGAAGCCGATGGCGGTCATGGCAAGTTCGCAGCTCTCGGCCACCGTCGCCCAGGGCTGGTCCGACACGCAGCGACAGCCGAGACCGGGGACCACGAAGCGCTGGATGCGGGTCTCCAGCCGGGCCAGGGCCGCCAGTTGCGGCATCACCCCGCACAGGATCGGGTAGTACCAGTCCATGGCGAAGGTCGACCGGTCCTGGGTGCGGTCGAAGCGGTCGGGCCGGCAGAGGATGGCGCGGCGCAGGGCCGCCTGGGCCGCGCGCCAGTCCAGGCGCGGCTCGCCCACCGCCTCGGCCAGCAGGATGGCGCAGGACAGGCTCTTGAAGATCGAGGCCGCGCCGGCCAGCACGCAGTCGTCCGCCTCCGTGCTGTGCGCCTCGGCGGCCCAGGAGATGTCGCCTTCGGGGTGCTGCTGGGCGAGGACGAAGTCGATGGCGGCCCGCACCATCGGCCAGTACCGGCGCGCCGCCTTCAGGTCGCCATCGAGGCGATACTGTCGCCAGACCGCGACGGCCGGATAGGCGATGAAGTTGGTGTCCTTGAAGGCCGGCGCCTTTTCCCGCGATAGGGTCAGGCGGTCGGCCATGGGCAGGGCGTTGCCGTATTCGCCCAGCCAGGCGCCGTCCGGGCCTTGGGTCGCAGCCAGGAAGTCCAGGCCTTTGCGGGCGGCCTCAGCCTCGCCCATCACCGACAAGGCCATCACGCACTCGGCGTGGTTCCAGGCGTCCCAGGGGCCTTTAGGGAACCAGGGGATGGCGCCGTCCGGCGTCTGGCAGGCCAGCATCCAGTCGCAGGCGCCGCGCAGGGCCGCGAAGGCTTCCGCCCCCTCCTGGCGCGCCAGGGCCAGGCTCACGCCGCCTGGCCTTTGCGGAAGTAGAAGGCGACGCTCTTGCCCATGATAGGGTTGGCCAGGGCCTCCAGCGCGCGGGTGAGCCATGGCCGCTGCATCAAGTCCCAGACCAGGAAGCGGTGATAGAGCCGCACCAGCACATGGTCGCGGCCCCAGAAGGCGCACTTCAGCCACCAGTAGGGCGAGTGCAGGCCGTGGGCGAAGTGCTGACCCAGGAACCGGAAGCCCAGACGCGAGATGTCGGCCTTTAGCGCCTCTGCGGCGAAGATGCGGACGTGGCCGCCCGGCTGGTCGGCATAGCCCCCCTGCCCCGGCGCCAGCGCCCAGCAGATGCGCTCCGGCCAGGCCCGCGGCACGGTGGGCACGAAAGCGCCGCCGGGCTTCAACACCCGGCGGATTTCCGCCAGGGCGTCACCGTACTGGTGCAGGTGCTCCAGCACCTCGGAGCAGATGACCGCGTCGAAGGCGGCGTCAGGAAACGGCAGGCGGTAGGCGTCGCCGACCAGGAAGGCGGTGACCGCCTCGTCGCGCTCCCGAGGCAGCATCGACAGGCCCTCGCGGCCCTTGGCCAGGGACGGCAGGTCCATGTCCAGGCCCACCACATTGATCCCGCCGATCACGTGCACGCCATGCACATGGCGTCCCTCGCCGCAGCCGAGGTCGAGCACCCAGTCGCCGGGCTTCAGACCCAGCTTTTCGAAGCGGACGGTCAGCACGCGCGGGACATCACGGCCTGGAGGACCGCGTCATACTGCATCGCCGCCCGGTTCCAGTCGAAGGCCTGGCGGGCGCGGCGCAGAGACGCCTCGCTCATGGCCGCCCGCCGGGACGGATCATCGAGCAGCTGATCCAGGGCGGTGGCCAGGGCCTGGCTGTCGGCCTTGCGGACCACGACGCCGGCCTCACCGACCACTTCCGGCAGGGCGCCGCCATCGGTGACCACCACCGGCGCGCCGCAGCACATGGCCTCCGCCGCGGGCAGGCCGAAGCCCTCATAAAGCGACGGCGTCACGCAGATCGAGGCCTTGGCGTATTCGGCGACCATCTCGTCGGTGGTCAGGCCGTGGATGAAGCGGACGCGGTTGGTCAGGCCCAGCTCGTCGATCAGGTCAGCGGTAGGGCCTTCGCGCAGCTTGCCGATGACCACGAGTTCAAGCTCAGGCCGGGCCTCGGCCAGCATGGCGTAGGCCTCGATGAGGTAGCGCAGGCCCTTCAGCGGCACATCGGCGCTGGCGGTGGTGAGCAGGCGCTCGGGCCGGCGGCGGATGTCGGGCTGCAGGCGGAACACCGACTGGTCGATGCCCAAGAGGATGGGGTGGATGCGGGCCGGATCGATGGCCAGGCAGTGGGCGACGTCGCGCCCGGCGGCCTCGGAGACCACCACCACGTCCTTGAGGCGCGGGGCGACCTTCTCCTGCATCTTCAGGAAACCGTACCACTGGCGGATCAGGGCGCGCATGCCCCACTCCGGCTCGGCGGCCAGGGCCAGTTCCAGGTCGCGACGGATCGGATGGTGGATGACGCCGACCACCGGCAGGCCGGCGCGCTCGATGTCCAGCAGGCCATAGGCGATGCACTGGTTGTCGATCACCAGGTCGAAGTCGCGGCGATGCTTCTTCAGGTACTTCGCCGCCCGACGACCGAAGGTCTCCGGCTCCATGAACCGGCCGAACAGGTGGCCGAAATACTCCGAGGTGTCGGTCCAGCTCGTCAGGTGCCGCCAGCGCAGGGCGCGGTGGCCGTTGTGCGGCTGGTTGTAGAGATCCAGCGACGGGATCTGGACGAGGTCGACACCCTCGGCGAGCTCAGGATAGGGCGGGCCGGACAGCACCGTGACCTTGTGGCCAATGCGGGCCAGGGCCTGGGCCGCCTGGGCCAGATAGACCCCCTGCCCGCCGACACGCGGGTCGGAGCGATAGGACAGAAACGCGATCCGCAGAGGCCGCTCGGTGCGCGGCTGCGGGCTCTGGGCGCGGGGCGCGCCGCGCAGGATCGGGGTCTCCAGCATGGGGTGGGTTCTAGCCCAGACGAGGCCCGGGCCTGAACCCTGATTAGGCACAGCCCAAGCCAAAATCCCGTGATGCGTGTCGTTGAGGCAGCAATCCCACCGCTCATTCCGGCGAATGCCGGAAACCAGATGACGGGCATGGATGGTGGGATCTTCGGCTCGGTCACCACTTTACGATCTGGGTCCCGGCATTCGCCGGGATGAGCGTGTCTAGCTCGTGAAGGTCGCTTTGTACTGATCGCGCAGGAGGTTCTTCTGGACCTTGCCCATGGCGTTGCGGGGGAGCTCATCGACGAAGAAGACACGCTTGGGGGTCTTGAAGGCGGCGAGCTTCTCGCGGGCGGCGGCGATCATGGCGGTCTCGTCGCCCTGGCCGATCACGACGGCCACCACCGCCTCGCCGAAGTCCGGATGCGGCACGCCGATCACCGCGCTTTCAGTAACGCCGGCCATCTCATCGAACAGCAGCTCGATCTCCTTGGGGTAGACGTTGTAGCCGCCGGAGATGATCAGGTCCTTGGCCCGGCCGCTGATCCAGACCCGGCCATCCGGGTCGCGGTGGCCGACGTCGCCGGTGATGAAGAAGCCGTCGGCGGTGAACTCCTCGGCGGTCTTTTCCGGCATGCGCCAATAGCCGCCGAACACGCTGGGGCCGCGGATCTGGATGACGCCGGTATCCTCGCCGCCGCCAATGCGCAGCTCAACGCCCGGCAGGGGATAGCCGACGCTGCCGGCGATGCGGTCGCCGTCCAGCGGGTTGGTGGTGATGATCACCGCCTCGCTCATTCCGTAGCGCTCGAGGATGCGCATGCCGGTGCGATCCTCGAACTCGGCGAAGGTGGTGGGCAGCAGAGGCGCCGAGCCGCAGACGAACAGCCGCATGTGGGCGGCGGCGTCGCGGGTGAAGCCCGGATTGCCCAACAGGCGGGTGTAGAAGGTCGGCACGCCCATCATCACTGTGGCGCGCCTCAGCCCCTCCAACACCGGCGCGTCCTCGTACCTCTCCAGCCAGACCATGGGTCCGCCAGACAGGAAGGCGCAGTGCAGGGCCACGAACAGGCCGTGGACGTGGAAGATCGGCAGGGCGTGGAGCAGGACGTCGTCAGGGCTGAAGCCCCAGGCGGCGTGCAGGGCGAGGGCGTTGGCCGCCAGGTTTCCGTGGCTGAGCATGGCGCCCTTGGACCGGCCGGTGGTGCCCGAGGTGTAGATGATCGAGGCGAGGTCGGCGTCGTCCCGCGCGGTGATCTCGGTGATCGGCGCCAGGCCCTGCGCCTCGCCGGCGAAGGCGACCGGATCGGTGATGAAGACGGCCGGCTCGGCGTCGGTGAGGAAATACTCCACCTCGCTGGGCGTGTAGGCCTGGTTCAGGGGCAGGAAGACCGCCCCGATCTTCAGGGCCGCCAGATAGACCATCACCCCTTGCGGGGATTTCGGCGCCTGCAGGGCGACGCGGTCGCCGGTCTGGACGCCGCGGGCGCGCAGGAGGGCGGCGACCCGGCCCGTCCGGTCCTCAAGCTCGCCATAGCTGATGGCCGAGCCGTCCGGCAGCAGGAAGCAGGGCTTCGTCCGGTCAGCAGGAAAGCGGCTGGCGAGCAGGTCGTAGAGGTTCATGGCGTGGCCCCGGTTGCGGGTGCAGGTATGGCTGGAAGCTTCAGGGGCTGGCAACTCCCCTCCCCTCGCCTCGGAGCACGCGACATGCCATAGGCCCCACCATGGAAAACTTCGACGTGGTGGTGCTGGGCGCAGGCGCCGCGGGGATGATGTGCGCGATCGAGGCGGGCAAGCGCGGGCGGCGCGTGCTGGTGGTCGATCACGCCAAGGCGCCGGGGGAGAAGATCCGTATCTCCGGCGGCGGGCGGTGCAACTTCACCAACCAGAACACCACCCCGCAGAACTTCCTGACCTCCAATCCGGGCTTTCATATCTCGGCGCTGCGGCGGTACCGGCCGGCGGACTTCATCGCCATGGTCGACCGGCACGGGATCGCCTGGCACGAAAAGACCCTGGGCCAGCTGTTCTGTGACGGCAGCGCGCGTCAGATCGTCGACATGCTGGTCACCGAAATGCGCCGGGCGGGCGTGACCTTGCGGCTGCAGACCACAGTCGGCGCGGTGCGCAAGACTGACGCCGGGTTCGAAGTCGAACTGGGCGGGACGCCGGTGGCTTGCGGGGCCTTGGTGGTGGCGTCCGGCGGCAAGTCGATCCCGAAGATGGGCGCGACGGGCCTGGGCTATGAGATCGCCCGCGAGTTCGGCCTGCCCCTCACCCCCACCCGGCCTGCCCTCGTGCCCCTGACCTTCGAGATCGGTCTGCTGGACCGGTTGAAGCCCCTCGCGGGGGTCTCGACCGAGGCCCGCGTCAGCCATGGCAAGACCCGGTTCGACGAGGCCATGCTGTTCACCCATCGCGGCATCAGCGGCCCAGCGATCCTGCAGATCTCGTCCTACTGGCGCGAGGGCGACGAGATCACCGTCGACATGGCGCCGGGTGTCGATGTGCTGGCTGAGCTGAAGGCCGGCCGCACGACCCAAGGCAAGCAGGGTCTGGCCACCGCCCTGTCGCAGCATGTGCCCAAGCGTCTGGCCCAGACCCTGGTGGAGCAGACTGGCTTTACCGGCACCCTGGGCGATGCGGGCGACAAGGTGCTGAAGCCCCTGGCGGCGGCGGTGAACGCCTGGAGGGTGAAGCCGGTGGGCTCGGAGGGCTATCGCACCGCCGAGGTCACCCTGGGCGGCGTCGACACGCGGTCGCTGGACAGTAAGACCATGGAGGCCCGCGACGTGGCCGGCCTCTATTTCATCGGCGAGGTAGTCGACGTCACCGGCTGGCTGGGCGGCTATAATTTCCAATGGGCCTGGGCCAGCGGCTGGTGCGCCGGCCAGGCGGTCTAGCGCCCTGCTCCGCCGGCCTTGATCAGGGCCGCGCGTTCCTCCGCCGTCAGCACCCGCCAGCGGCCCTGACGCAGGTCGCCGAGTTTCAAGGGACCGATCCGCAGGCGGAACAGGTCGACGACCTTGAGCTCGACCAGGTCGCACATGCGGCGGATCTGGCGGTTGCGGCCTTCCTTCAAGATGAAGCGCAGGGTCTGTTCGCCAGACACCCGCACCTGGGCCGGGCGCAGCTGACGGCCGTCCAGAGACAGGCCGTGCCGCAGCTTGGCGAGCTTGGCCTCGGTGATCTGGCCGGCGACCTTGACCACATATTCCTTGTCGAGCTCGGAGGTGGGGCCAATGACCGCCTTGGCCACGACACCGTCGTCGGACAGCAGCAGCAGGCCGCGGCTGTCCATGTCCAGCCGGCCGACCGGGGCGAGTCGGGTGTCGCGTCCCGGGATCATCGGGCTTTCGCCTTCGAGCGCCGCGCGGGTCAGCAGACGGATGGCCGGAACCTGGCCCGGATCGGGCTGGGCCGAGACCACGCCAACGGGCTTGTGCAGGATGACCGTCAGACCGCCCTCGATCTTGGCCTGGGCGGCGTCGGCCAGGACCAGGGTCTGGCCCGGCTGGATCTTGCGACCGGCGTCGGTGACCGTCTCGCCGTCGATGGACACCAGGCCCTGTTCGATCAGGCCCTCGGCCTCACGACGGGAGCAGACGCCGCTCTGGGCCAGCCAGCGGTTCACGCGCTGGGGCTCGGGCTCGTCATAGGTTCTGGTCCAGGCCATGACGCCTTCCTAGGAAGGGTGCGGGCGCGGGGCAAGGCGGGAGAGCCGCGGGCCCGCGACGGATAACGTTGATTTTGTCGGGAACCTTCAGCTGCGCCGTTCGCTTGAATTGGTGAACAGACGCGAGAGAGGGACATCCGCGATGCACGCCGAGACCACCCGAACCCCTGCCGATGACGAGATCTTCCGCAACGACCTGGTCGCCCTGATCCCCCACATGCGGGCCTTCTCCCGTTCCCTGACCGGCGACGCCGCGGCCGCCGACGACCTGGCTCAGGAGGCCCTGGCCAAGGCCTGGGACAAGCGCGCCAGCTTTGAGCCGGGCACCAATCTCAAGGCCTGGGTGTTCATGATCGTCCGCAACCAGTTCTTCTCGGACAAGCGGCGGTCCTGGCGCAGCCAGCCCCTGGACCCGGAGGTCGCCGAGCGGACCCTGGTGGCGACCACCAACCCCATGGCGACCCTGGAACTGGACGAGGTCCGTCGCGCCCTGTTGCGCCTGCCCGAAGACCAGCGCGAGGCCCTGATCCTGATCGGCGCCGGCGGCCTGTCCTATGAAGAGGCCGCCGAGATCTGCGGCGCCGCGGTCGGCACGATCAAGAGCCGGGTCAGCCGGGCCCGCGACCGCCTCGCCCTGCTGCTGCTGGAGGGGGACTATGCGCAGGACGACACCCCGCCCAGCCAGGCGATGTCTGACATCGTGGCCCAGATCGACCAGATCCGAGCCCACCGCCGGGCCGCCTGACGCCCCCGTTGGCGCGACGTCGAGGGCTCAGGCGACCCGCCTTGGTTGCGCCCAGCCGACGTCGCGCCCCTAGGGGATAGTTTGCGCACCTCATATCAGGGATATACTCATTTCAGGCAGCTAAAGACCCACGCGTTAACACCTGATTTACTTTCGTCACCCAAGTTTTGAGACAATAGTACAAAGGGACTGTACTGGGGGAACGGCGTAGTCCGATTTCGTTCGGGACCAAGACGCTAAACTCTGGACCCAGTCCTCGCCGCAATTTCAGTCTGCGGCTTGAATTGTCTGTTTGCAGAGACATTGGGGATTCAGTTGAGCGATCTATTCGGCCGCAAACGTGCGGCAGCCGACGCGGCGAAGCTCCGTGAAGCTGAGGGTATGGTGGCCGCCATCCACAGATCCCAGGCCGTCATCGTCTTCGAGCTGGACGGCACGATCGTGTCGGCCAACGACAACTTCCTGAAGACCCTCGGCTACCGCGCCGACGAGATCATCGGACAGCACCACAGCATCTTCCTGGCGCCCGGTGAGGCCGCCTCGGCCGAGTACAAAACCTTCTGGCGAACCCTGAACCAGGGCGAGTTCGTCGCCGCGAAGTTCCAGCGCGTCGGCAAGGGCGGACGCGGCGTCTGGATCCAGGCCTCCTACAATCCGATCCTGGACGACCAGGGAAGGCCTTGCAGGGTCGTCAAGTTCGCCACCGACATCACCGAGATCGAGGACGACCGCGCCCGGCTCGAGGTGGAGCGGCGCACGCTCCAGGCCCGCCAGGAACAGGCGGTGCAGGAAATCGCCACGGCGCTCGAACGCCTGTCCGACGGCGATCTCACCTATCGCATCCAGGCCGAACTCGCGCCCGAGTACCGGGTCCTGCAGGAGGACTTCAATCAGGCCAGCGCCCGGCTGCAGGACACCCTGAGCGGTATCGTAAGCTCGGCCGGCGGTATCCGCACCGGCTCACAGGAGATCAGCCAGGCCACCAACGACCTGTCCCGGCGCACCGAGCAACAGGCCGCCAATCTGGAAGAGACCGCCGCCGCCCTGGAGGAGATCACCGCCACGGTGAACCAGACGGCCAGCGCCGCGCGCCAGACCCAGGAGGCGGTGACCGCGGCCCGCGCCGACGCCGACGTCTCCGGACAGGTGGTCCAGCAGGCCGTGGCCGCCATGACCGAGATCGAGCAGTCCTCGGGCCAGATCGGCCAGATCATCGGCGTCATCGACGAGATCGCCTTCCAGACCAACCTGCTGGCCCTGAACGCGGGCGTCGAGGCCGCCCGCGCGGGCGACGCCGGCAAGGGCTTCGCCGTGGTCGCCTCCGAAGTGCGGGCCCTGGCCCAACGCTCGGCGGAGGCCGCCAAGCAGATCAAGGGCCTGATCACCGCCTCGGCCGAGCAGGTCGGCGCCGGCGTCAACCTGGTGGGCAAGACCGGCGAGGCGCTGCAGCGCATCGTGGGCCAAGTCGGACAGATCACCGACCTCGTCTCGGCCATCGCCGCCAGCGCCCAGGAGCAGGCGACGGGCCTGCATCAGGTCAACGGCGCCATCAACCAGATGGACCAGATGACCCAGCAGAACGCCGCCATGGTGGAGCAGTCCACCGCGGCCAGCGAGAGCCTGGCGCAAGAAGCCGCGCAGCTGGACCAGATGATGGGCGCCTTCCGCCTCGGCCAAGCGTCCCAGGCCGTCGCAAGGCGCCCAGCCGCCACGACCGCGAGCCGCGGCTACGTCTCCGGCGCGGCGACGGCGCGCAAGCTCGATCCCCGCCCGCAAGACGAGGGCTGGGAGTCCTTCTAGCCCTGCCCCCTGCGACCTTTCGGCCGACCCGGCCCCAAGTCGCCCCGAGGCCCGCCCGCGTTAGCGCTTCATTTACCGTGGCGTTAGCTACTGAACCCTAAGCGAAGCCTGAGAGAGTCGAAGGCCCGCGGCCCGTGAAGGAACCGCCCATGTCCGAATCCCAAGGTCTCCCCGCCATCGGCGCCGAGCTGGTCACCGTGGCCATCGGCGGTCAGCAGTTCGCCATCGATATCATGGTGGTGCGCGAGATCCGCGGCTGGACCGCCTCGACCCCCCTGCCCCACGCGCCGTCCTACGTGCTGGGCATGATCAACCTGCGCGGCGCGGTCCTGCCGGTGGTGGACCTCGGCTCGCGACTGGGCCTGTCGGCCGCGACCCGCAGCAGCTCCTCGGTGGTCATCGTCGCCCATATCGACGGACGCCAGGTCGGCCTCTTGGTCGATGAGGTCTGCGATATCGTCGTGCTGGCCGAGAACATGCTGCAGCCGGCCCCGCAGGTCGGCTCGTCCCAGGCCGAGGAATTCGTCCAGGGCGTGATCACCACCGACGCCGGCATCGTGACCCTGCTGACCCTGGGCGGCGTGCTGCCGCGGGTCGCCGAGGCCGCCTAAACCCGATCAGTCCAGCCACTGGTAGATATACCAGTCCTGATCTATCCGCCGTTCGACATAGACGAACCGCGCCTTCTCGCCCCGCCGCGCGAAGGCGTCGGTGTCGCGCACCTGGTCCTGCGGATTGGCGGCGGGATCATAGACCAACCCCTTGATCGATTTTGAGCCCAGGGCGCCTGGAACCAGGAAGGCGAACCTCACGGCCGTCTTGGGCGAAGCCTCCGGGCCGGTCTCGCCGGCCGCCACCGACCGCGCGCCGGTCCGGCGCAGCACCTCGCCAAGGCGCGCCACCCGGACCGCATCCGCCCCCTTGGGCTCGGCGACAACCTTGCCGCCCTTCAGGCTGACCAGATCGACGCCACGGCCCATGTCGCTCACGGCCGCCTGCAGCTGCGGCTTGTGGGCCTGATAGGTGGCGAGCAGGTCCGCGTCGCTGGGAACCTTGGCCTTGGGACCGCAGGCGGCGAGCGCCAAGGACAGGCCAAGGGCCGCAAACACGCCGGGGGTCGCTGAGCTGCGCATGGGGCGGTCATATCCGCCCAGGCGCGGCGGGTGAAGAGGTCAGGCCGCGCCGCGGTGATCCAGGGCCTGCTCGATCCCCGCCAGCAGCGCCGCGCCAGTCAGCGGCTTGGCCACGTGCAGGTCGGCGCCGGCCGCCAGGGCCTCAGCGCAGTGATGGGCCATGGCGTTGGCGCTCAGCACCACGATCGGGGTCCGACGGGCGGACCGCTCGGCCTCCCAATGGCGAATGGAGCGCGTGGCGGTCAGGCCGTCCATCACCGGCATCTGCAGGTCCATGAGGACCAGGTCGAAGGCGTCACGGCGCAGGGCCTCCAGCGCCTGGGCGCCGTTCTCCACCGTCTCAAGCACGATATCGAAGGGCGACAGCAGCAGCTCCACGACCTTCTGGTTGGCCAGGTTATCCTCGGCCAGCAGCACATGCAGCGGGCGCGCGCCGGGCGCTACTGCTGGCTCGGCCGTGGCGTGGGGCGCCTCGCCCCCCACCGCCTCGCGACGCAGCGGCACGGTGAAGCGGAAGACGCTGCCCTCCCCCGGTCGGGACTCCGCGGAGATCTCGCCTCCCATGCGTTCCACCAGGGAGCGGCAGATCGCCAGCCCAAGGCCGGAGCCGCCGAAGCGGCGGGTCATGGTGGCGTCGATCTGGTTGAACCGCTGGAACAGCTGATCGGCCTGGGTCGGATCAAAGCCGACGCCCGTGTCGCTCACCGAGCAGGACAGAGCCTCGCCCCCCTCCGGCGTTACCGCACAGTCCAGTTCGACCGCGATGGTTCCAGTCTCCGTGAACTTCACCGCATTGGACAACAGGTTGCCCAGAACCTGGCGCAGGCGCAGGCCGTCGCCACGGAACCGGCCCTGAGCCGCCGGGCTCATATAGGACCGGAAGTTCAGTCCCTTGGCGGTGGCGTTGAGCCGGGCCATGGCCAAGGCCCCGCCGAGGGCCTCGCCCAGGTCGAACACCGCCTCCTCAAGCTCAAGCCCGCCGGCCTCGATCCGGGAGAGGTCCAGGATGTCGGAGACCAGGGCCGCGAGGTTCACCCCGGATTCCCGGATCAGGTCGACCATCTCACGCTGCGCGCCACTGAGTTCGGTGCGGGCCAGGGCGTCGATCACGCCGATCACCCCGTTCAGAGGCGTACGGATCTCGTGGCTCATATTGGCCAGGAAGTCGCTCTTGGCCTGGTTGGCGAGCTCGGCGGCCTCGCGCGCCGCCTCCATCTCGCGCGCCACCTCGACCTGGGCGGTGACGTCGCGCGCGGCCGCATAGACCAGACCGTTGGACTGGCGGGCCTGCCATTCCAGGACGCGGTATTCCCCCGTCACGGTCCTGTAGCGGTTTCGGAACGCCAGGATCTCATGGCCGTGCTGAAAGATCTGGGCTTCGGCCAAGGTGGCCTCCCGGTCGTCGGGATGCATGAAGTCCAGGTAGCTCTGCCCCTCTAGCTCGGCGCGGGACCAGCCGAGCACCCGCGTCCAGGCGTCATTGACGCGGACAAACTGGGACTGGAAATCGGTGATGCAGAGCAGGTCGGCCGAGATCTCAAAGAAGGTCGTGAGGTCGCGCGCCGCCTCGACCTCGCGTTCGGTGGCCTGGCGGGCGCGGGCGCGGTCGCGATCCCGCTCGATGGCCAGGGACGTGAGCTCGGCCGCGGCCTCGATGAAGGCGATGTCCTCCTCGGTCGGGGCGGTACAGGTCCGATGATAGATCGCGAAGCTGCCAACGACCGCGCCGTCGGCGACCCGGATCGGCTCTGACCAGCATGAGGCCAGGCCTGCGCCCTGCGCCAGGGTCTTGAAGGCCGCCCAGAGGGGGTCTGTGGCGATATCCTCCACCACCACCCGCTGTCCCGTGAACATGGCGGTCCCACAACACCCCACGTCGGGACCGATCTCGATGCCGTAGATGGCGTTGTTGTAGCTGTCCGGCAGGCTGGGGGCAGCGCCGGGGGCGATGCGCCGTCCGGTTTCGTCGAGCAGCAAAATGCTGCACAGGATGGTCGGGTCCTCAGCCTCCACCATGCGCACAATGGCGTCGAGCATGCCCGGCAGGTCGGCCCCGGCGCCGATCAGCGCCATGGTCCGCCGGAAGACTGCAAAGGACGAGGTTCGCTTCATCCCGTCACTATGTCCCCACCCAGGCCGTAGCTGATTGACATTGCTCACAATCCGCCGAGAGGATCACGCGACATTTCGCCCCACAAGCGAAACCTGCTGAAGCGCCCGCATTGCTACCAGGGGTTTGCTGGCGATCTGGCGAGGCTCGATCTAGGCTCGCGGCCATGCGATCCCTGGCCGCCCCGCCCCATTTTGTCCTGAGCGCCCGCGCACGCGGCCTTGTCACCCTGAATGAGGCCGACGGGTCGGCGGTGGTCCACCTGGCGGTGTTGGAAGAGGATTTGATCCGCGTCGTCGTCCTGCCGCGCGGCGGGTTCGACCTGGCGCGCACCTGGGCCATCGCCCCCGGGGAGACCGACGTCGCCGACGACGGACGCGACCGCCTGGACCTGAGCGGCTTCGCCTGCCCGGATTTCCAGCTGGTCGAGGATGGTCGCAACCTGACCCTTGAGACCGCGCAACTGAGGCTGAGCGTCGCGCTCAAGGGCTTCTTCTGCCGTTGGGAGATGCGGGACCGGTCCGGCGCCTGGCGGGAAATCGCCAGGGACCGTCCCACCCAGGCCTATGACTTCGACTACTGGGCGCGCGGCCCCCGCCACTATCTGCGCCGGACACCCGGCGAGCGTTATGTGGGGCTGGGTGAGCGGGCCGGCCCGATGGACCGGGCGGGCGGGCTCTATCGACTGAACAATGTCGACGCCATGGGCTACGACGCCGCCAGCTCGGACCCGCTCTACAAGCACATCCCGTTCTACATCACCCTGGGCGCCGACGATCCGGCCCGCGCCTTTGGTCTGTTCTATGACACCCTGGCCGACTGCACGTTCGATTTCGGACGGGAGCGCAGCAACTATCACGGCCTCTATCGCAGCTTCGCCGCCGAGGCCGGCGACCTCGACTACTATGTGATCGCCGGGCCGAGCGTGCTGGACGTCACCCGCAGGTTCACCTGGCTCACCGGGCGGCCGATCTTCACCCCGCGCTGGGGCCTGGGCTATTCCGGCTCGACCATGAGCTACACCGATGCGCCCGACGCCCAGGCGCAGATGGCGAGGTTCCTGGAGGGGCTGGCCGCCCACGACCTGCCCTGCTCTTCCTTCCACCTGTCCAGCGGCTACACCTCCATCGGCCCGCGCCGCTATGTCTTCCATTGGAACCGGGAAAAGTTCCCCGATCCCAAGGGCTTCACGGCGTCCTATGAGGCGGCCGGCGTCAAGCTGTGCGCCAATATCAAGCCCTGCCTTTTGGACGACCATCCCCTGTTCGGCGAGGCCAGGGACCAGGGCCTATTCATCGCCGATGCGGCGGGCGAGCCGGTGATGACCCAGTTCTGGGACGGGCTCGGCGCCTATCTCGACTTCACCAATCCGGCCACCCGAACCTGGTGGAAGGCCCAGGTCACGACCCAGCTGCTGGAGGTCGGGATCGCGGCGACCTGGAACGACAACAATGAATTCGAGGTGGTCTCGCCGCAGGCCCAGGCGGCGATGAACGGCCAACCGCGGGCCGCCATCGAGACCAAGCCCCTGCAGACCCTGTTGATGATGCGCGCATCGGCGCAGGCCCAGCGGGCGCACAGCCCGGGCGAGCGCCCCTTTCTCGTGTCGCGGGCCGGGGTCGCCGGCATGCAGCGCTATGTCCAGACCTGGTCGGGCGACAACTACACCGCCTGGGGGACCATCCGCTTCAATCAGAAGATGGGGCTGGGCCTGGCCCTGAGTGGGGTCAGCAATTCCGGCCATGACGTCGGCGGGTTCGCCGGGCCGGCGCCGGACGCCGAGCTGCTGGCCCGCTGGGTGGCGGCCGGGATCTTCCAGCCGCGGTTCTCGATCCACAGCTGGAACGACGACGGCAGCGTCAATGAGCCCTGGATGCATCCGGAAGCGACCCCGGCGGTGCGCGCGCTGATCCGCCTGCGGGGCCTGCTGGAGCCCCTGCTCTACGACCTGCTGTTCCGCCATCACCGCGATTTCGAGGTGATCACCCGCCCCCTGTTCGCCCAGTTCCCGGACGATCCCGCCTGCCTGGCCGATGGCGACGAGATGATGCTGGGGCCGGACCTGCTGGTGGCGCCGGTGATGGACCCTGGCGTGACCGAGCGGATCGTGCGCGCCCCCGCCGGCTGTGACTGGCGGGAGTTCTGGAGCGGGGCGCGGACGCCGGGCGGGGCTGAGGTGACACTGCCGGCGCCCTGGGACCAGCCGCCGCTGCTGGTGCGCGATGGCGCGGCCCTGCCCATCTCCACCGACCCACGCAATCCCCGTCGCCGCCGTCTTGAGAGCTTCGGCTGGCTGGTGTTCCCGCGTGAGCAAGGCGAGAGCCTCGGCGAAGCTTTCGATGACGACGGCGTCACCGAGGCCTGGCGAGACGGTGACTTTTCCCTGCGTCGCCTGAGGCTTACCGCGACCTCTGAAGACCTGGAGATCGCGCCGGAGGACCCGACGGAGCGGATCGAAGTCTGGCTTCCGGCCAAAGAACAACGCCCGGCCCGCGCCCTCGGCTGGCGGATCACGGCGGATCAGACCCAATCCGGACGCCGCCGGCTCATCCTTGAGCGGATCGCCCCCGTATAGACCACAACAGACCTCTCGGAGCCCCCATGCCCCTGCCCCAGTTGTTGGCCCTGAACGCCGTTGTCCTCGTCGCCCTGATCCTGGTCCTGTGGGCCGTCAACCTGAAGACCCGTGACCCGAGCTTCATCGACGCCTGGTGGGGCGCCGGCATGGGCCTGGCGGCGGCGGTCAGCTACCTGGCCGTGGGCAATCACGGCGCGCGGCAGGCGGTCCTGACGGCGATCTGCGTCGCCTGGGGCCTGCGGCTCGGGATCTACCTGTTCCGCCGCTGGCGCGCCCACGGACCCGACCGGCGCTATGTGCGGATGATGGCCGACGCGCAGACCCGACGCGGCTGGAGCTATGGCTTCGCCTCGCTGATCCTGGTCTTCGCCCTGCAGGCGCCGCTGCAGATCCTGGTCTGCCTGCCGGTTCAGCTGGGCCAGTACGGCCCCACGACCCTCGGCCCGGTGGCCATGGCCGGCGCTGTCCTGGCGGTGTTCGGCCTGGTGTTCGAGAGCGTCGGGGACTGGCAGCTGTCGCGGTTCAAGGCCGATCCGACCAATGCGGGCAAGGTGCTGGACACCGGCCTATGGCGCTATACTCGGCACCCGAACTATTTCGGCGACGCCTGTGTCTGGTGGGGTCTGGGCCTGATCGGAACCGAGGCCGGCGGGCCGGGCCTCATCGCCCTGGCCGGGCCGGTGCTGATCACCTTCCTGCTGACGCGGGTCAGCGGGGTGCCGACCTCGGAGGCCGGCATCGCCAAGCGGCGGCCGGACTATGCGGCCTATCTGGCGCGCACCTCGGGGTTCATTCCCCTGCCGCCGAAGCAGATCTAGTTCAAAAATTTAGAGCGTGATGGCCGCCGAAACCGGAAACCACTTTCGGCTATCACGCTCTAGGACTTCCTGATCAGCCGGGCGCGCACGCGGGACGGGGTGGGGTCGGTGCGGAACTCGCCGGCCAGGCCCAGGCGGGCGTTGCAGTTGGGGCAGCGGACCGCCTCGTCATCTGCGGCGTCGGGCGCAGGCGTGAAGGCCTTGCCGCAGGGCTTGCACTTCCACCAGACGTCCAGCACGGGCGGAGGCGGCGGCGGCGCAGGCTTCCTGACCAGTTCCGGAGGCAGCTTAGGCGTCACCCCGGACTTCAGCTTCAGAATGGGGCGGCGCGGGGGCTCGGTCGTCATGGCCTTGCAGGATGATGGCGGCGACGCGGGTGACGCGCCGAAGGTTGCGTGGCTCCTCCAACCCCAAGCCGCGCCATCAATCAACACCTAAGGTCAAGGCCGCGACGAAATAGCGTCGGCTGGAGCTCAATGGGACACCAGCAGCGGAACCGGCGGGCGATCCAGCAGGTCGTGGCTGACCCCGCCCAACACCAGCTCCTGCAGCCGCGGGCGGCCGTAGAGGCCCATGACCAGCAGATCCGCGCCCAGGGCCTTGATTTCTTCCCGGAACACGTCGGCGGCCACCTGGTCGTCGCTGCTGTCGCGGATGATATTCGGTGTGATCCCGTGGTGTTCCAGGTGGCGCTGGAGCTGGGCCTCGGGTCCGCCCATGCCGCCGGGCGAGATGATCAGCACGTGCACCGCCTCGGCCTCCTGCAGCAGGGGCATGGCGTCGCGCAGGGCGCGGGCCGCCTCGCGGCCGCCATTCCAGCCAACCAGGATGTTGCGGCCGAGGTCGCCGCTCGGCGCCTCGTCGGGCACGATCAGGACGGGACCTGCGGCGCCCAGGGCCACCTCGGCGGCGGTGATGCGGTTCTGGCCCAGCGGGGCGACGGTGGAGACCGGCATCACGGTCAGGTCGGAGCGCCGGGCGAGGTCCTGGAGATCCAGGGCGCTGTCGCCCTGCAGGGTCAGCCAGTCCGTCGCGCAGCCCGCCTCCCCGGCCGCCGCCTCGAACACCAGCCGGGCGTCTTCTGAGGCGGCGTCCACCGCCTTGGCGTGGGAGGTCAGCAGTTCGTCGATCATGGTCGGCGGCAGGCCGCCCAAGGCCTCAGCGGCCATGTACTGGGCCAGGAAGGCGCTCTTCAGGAAGGCGCCCGTCAGGTGGGCCTTGAATCGATCAGCCAGGCGAGCGGCGAGACGGGCGCGTCCAGCGGCCCCCTTGTCGACTTGAACCAGAATGTCGCGATAGGTCATGGCAGGTTCCTCCTGCGCCCTTGGTGGCGCCAGAGGGGACGTCTCGCCTTGACGTTGGTCAACCCTCGCTTGCGGTCACAACGCAGCCAGGCTTGGACCTCAGGCGCGCATCGCGGCCTCGAGCGCCTCGCGGACCAGCTCCGGGCGCTCCATCGGAAGGAAGTGGGAGGTCCCGGGGACCGTCTCGATGCGGATCCGACCGCCCTGAGTCAGCCGGTCGATCTGGTCGTCGACCCGGCAGGTCGAGCCGACCTCGGCGCGCAGGATATGGATGGGGCACACCGAGCGGTCGAAGGCGTCGTAGGGGTCCTGGCCGTGGGAGGTGAAGTTGGACGCCTCCCAGGCGGGCTTGCAGGCCAGGGTCACCTGGCCGTCGTCAGTGTCGCGGAAGCCGTCGGTCACATAGTCGACCAGCATGTCCTCGGACCAGGCGCGGAAGGCGCCGCGGCCGCGATAGGCCTCGACCACCGCCACCTTGCTCGCGAAGACCGCGCGCCGGTTGCGGGCCCCGACGGCCAGCGGCGAGTTGAGGACTTCGGGCTTGGGCGGCCCCTTGTCCTCCGGAATGATGACGGGGTCGAACAGCACCAGGCTGCGCACGGCGGCGGGCGCCTCGGCGCTGGCCAGAAGGCTGACGCAGCCGCCCATGGAGTGGCCGGACAGCACGACGTTGGACAGGCCCTCGGCCTCGATCAGGGCGAGCAGGTCGTCGCGCAGGTCGAGCCAGGAGTCGCGGCCCTCGACCTCATCGGGCAGTTCCGTGCGCCCATGCCCGCGCATGTCGACCATCAGGACCCGCCAGCGCGCGCCCAGGGGCGCCAGGATGGAGCGGTAGGTGCGGGCGTTGAAACCGTTGGCGTGACTGAACACCAGGTCGACGGGACGGTCGGCCGGGCCGAACTCGTATCCGAGGATATCGCCGCCACGGGCGCCCAAGGAGATACGGCGGTCACGCAACCGCAGTTCGACCAGCTCTGACATGGAGTTCCCGCCCCCCGGGCTTTGGGACGAGGAATCGTCCGCCCGTGCTCTGCGCGATGGTACCACCTCTCGGATTCGAACCGAGGACCTCTAGAGCCACAATCTAGCGCTCTAACCAACTGAGCTAAGGCGGCGCATCGCGAGGCGCTGTTCTTAGTCGGACCGCGTCGCCGGATCAAGCGCGGGCGAGAGGCTTTTGACAGGATGACGCCGGCTTAAGTGCGACACGCGGGCGCGGCCCAAAGAAAAAGCCCCGGAGGCGGACCTCCGGGGCTTCTCTGTTCCGTCAAGACGGAACCTTAGTTCTTCGGCAGAGCAAACCGGATCGGGATCCGGACGGTGCCACCTTCAACAGGCGCGCCGTCGGCCGTCTTCGGCTTCATCTTGAAGAGCTTGCTCATCCGGAGCGCGGCAGAGCCGAAGTCCTGATCAGCGGGATCTTCCGAGACGATGTCACAGCTCTCCAAGGTGCCCTTGGCGGTCACCGAACAGCTGATGGTCGCACGACCTTCAACATTCATCCGCATCGCCCGGTCAGGGTAATAGCGGGCGATGTCGTCACCCGAGGGCCGACGAGCCCAGTCCGGATTGGTGATCACGGACGGACGCGGAGGCGTCGGGGCCGGCGCCGGCGGCTTCGGCTCCTCGATCCGCTTTTCCACCGGCGGAACCGGCAGAGGCGGGATCGTGGGCATGTCAGCCGGCACGTTGACCGGAGGACGCGGCTGCAGCTTCGGCGGCGGCGGAGGCGGCGTGTTCGGCGGCGGAGGCGGCGGCGGAGGCGGCGGCGGCGGCGCTGGCTTAATCAGCGCCACATCCGTCACCTCGTCCGAGTACTCCTTATAGTTCGGCTCGAACTTCTGCTTCCACACCACGTAGCCAATGACCGCGTGCAGGATCACCGCGACCGTAATCGCAATGCTCATGCCCTTGGACTTCGGCGGAGGCGCGTCAAAGGGGTTGTGGACGGGGTGGGTGATGTCTTCAGCCATTTCTCACCCCGCTCAGTTCTTGTCTTCGCCGACGAGCGCCACGCTGTAGAACCCGTTGTCCTGCAGCATGTTCATTACGCCCATGAAGTCGCCATACATGACGTCTTTGTCGGCCCGGATGAAGATCCGTTCCTTCTCGGGGTTCCGCTTCCCACCCAGGTTCTTCCGGAGGTCGTCGCCCAGCGTGCTGAGGTCAGACGGGAAGTCCCCGATGTAGATGCGGCCCGAGGGCTGGATCGAGATGTAAACCGGCTTGGGTGGGTTGGTTGAGGCTTTCGCGACAGCGGGCGGAAGAGCGATCTTCACGTTCACGCTGGCGAGAGGAGCCGCCACCATGAAGATGATCAGGAGAACGAGCATGACGTCCACGAAGGGTGTCACGTTGATCTCGCTGTTCGCCTCCACCGCGTACTTGCCACCCCCAGAGCCTGAGAGTTTGGCGCCCATGTGGCTTAGGCCCCTTTGTCGAGCTGCCGCGAGATGCTGTTCATCAGTTCAGCCACAAAGCCTTCCGTCCGCGAGCCGAAGGCCGAGATGCGGGTTTGGAAGTAGTTGTAGAAGATAACCGACGGAATAGCGGCGAACAGACCAATACCGGTGGCCAGCAGCGCCTCAGCGATACCGGGGGCGACGACGGCCAGGTTGGTGGTGTTGGTGTTCGCGATCCCGATGAAGGAGTTCATGATCCCGTACACGGTGCCGAACAGACCGATGAACGGACCGGACGAACCCACCGAGGCGAGGAACTGCATGCCGCCCGACAGACGCTTGGCCAGCGAGGCCTGAACGGCCGACACGGCGATTTCAGCGCGGTGCAGGGTGGTTTCGCGGTTGGCGCCCGAGACGGACAGGCCAGCCTGACGCGACAGTTCGACTTCTTGAGCCGCGGCGGCGGCCATGTCGGCGAACGGGTTGCCGGAGAATTCGTCCGACGTCGCGACGCGACCGACTTCGTTGATCGACTTCGAGGAGCGGAAGGCTTCCACGAAGCGGTCAGAGGTGCGGCCGAGAGCGCCGAACTCGAGCATCTTCACCACGAACAGGGTCCAGGAGAAGACCGAGGCGAGGATCAGACCGGCCATGACGGCCTGCACGACCGGGGTCGCGTGGATGACCATTTCCACAACGCTGAGCTTGCCAGCGCCTTGGATGGTCGGGGGGGCTTCTTCAGCGGCCGGAGCGGCGGCGGGAGCCGGAGCGGCGGCGGCGGCGTCAGCGGCCGGCGCGGCGGC